>JAZOWR010000298.1:0-9759 GCA_045659345.1 Ructibacterium sp. | reverse complement strand
CGGGTTTTCATCGAATGACAGCATGTATGCGGACAGCTGATCTGACAGCTCGGTGAAGAACGGATGACAAATCTTGATGTTCGATCTTGCTTTATCCTCTACCAAATCCCCATCTGTGTTGAAATAAAAAAAACGACATTTCAAAATGTCATGTTCCGCATCATAATATCTTTGACCGACTGCCGCCAGCCTTTTCTTTTCAGATGAAATATCTTGATCTATGAATCTTTTTATCTCTTGCGGTTTAAGCATTTATGCACCACCTTTAAATCTCTGTTTCGTTGGGGTTGTATTCATAGCCATCAGACCGCTTGCCGACTGTCAGCGCCGCCGCTATAAAAAAGCCGAACCAAACCGACAGCGGGATGATCCAAATCAAGTGTAATGCGTTTATCATGTCGTTATCACTCCTGTACTGTCTGCGAATGTGTTTGGTGCAATAGTCTGCAAGGTGGTGTCGATCTTGTATGTTGCAATGGGCAAGATGTGTCCATCGGCATCGTTATTGAAATCTCGACCATTCAAGATGATGTAGTCATCGTAGACATCAACGACATAGCCTTCACTTTCGGCATACACATTGGTATAGCCGCCACTTTCAGCCATATCTCTTGGCACGGACAGCGATGGAATATGAACACTTCTATAACCAACATCACTTGAATAGTTTGCTTTTTTATCAAGCTCTTGCAAATTAAATCTCAAGTGAGAATGACCGTGAAAAAGTATGGTGTTTTTATAGTGTTTTAAGAGCGAAATAAAAGCTTGTCCTACACCGCCATCTTGGGTTTGCCATTGCTTTCCGTTATAGCATCTGTCGGCATCACCTACACCGTCCTCATACGGGTAAACATGATTGAATATGAAGCATCTTTTATTTCGATTGGCTTCTAATGTCTCGTATAACCATTGTAATTCTTCGGTTGATACAAATTTAGAAGAAAGCCAACCAATTCCATCACCCTCGTATTTTCCATAGTGGCTCAACATAATGAACATATCGTTGCCTTTGCTGAACGAATAATACATAGGGTATCCCGTGTATGGTGTTAACCTGCTATAAGTCATATCAGCAGGTATGGAATCATGATTTCCACCGACAGCATATACTGGCTTTGTTTTTGCATAAGTATCAACTATGGTTTTGTACTGTGACAGATGAGCATCTGTACCATTTTGTGTCAAATCACCGCAGATGCAAGTGAAATCGCAGTTGCTTTCCGCATAGGTTAACGCCCTTTGGAAATCTGCACTTGCGGTGTCATACTGAACATGAACATCCGATAAGGCAAGAAAGCTGTATTGCTTCGTTTGGGTAGGCTGTTTAAGTCTACCCAACGAAATGGAACAAACTTTTTTACCGTTACTGTTATACACACCTATCTTACTCACTCCGCTTGGTGCTATATTTTCTTTGATGAAATGTGTGTACTTGTACATAGCATCACCGCCTTACGCAATAGGCTCGTCAATCGTAATGACCATATCCTTGATGTCATCTTGTGTTATTGCCGTGGTTTTAACATTTAACACAAGAACTATATACGTAACTTCAGACCCCATCCACTTTGCCAAATTTTCACCACAAATGGAAACTACACCATTACCTTCATCCGTGACGGTGCCAGTATTTTTGTTAATTTCACCCCAAATTCCCGTATATCCCGAACTCGGCTTGATCTTATAGGTAAGAACCTTTGCACGAATGTTATTATCGGATGCTTTGTCGAAGGTTGCTCCTTTAACATATATCTTCGTGGTGTTAGTGAAAGGCACTTTATTGGAAACATTGATAAATTCCGTAACAAGGTGACCATTAAGAGCAGTTAAGCCACCGCTTGAATTGACACGCTGATTAAGTGTCGCAGTAGACGGATTGAACAAGTTAGTATAAGAAGGCACATAAACCTCTGCAACGGCAGTAATAACAATATCACCTGTTACTTTTGCAATATTAATCACACCACCGCTAACGGATACGGTAGAACCGCCCATTGTCACGACAAGGGATTTCAGTTCATATCCGCTATTCGCAGTAATAGTAGCAGAATAACTGCCACCATTAGCAACACTCGTTGCTTTGTTGCTGTTGGTACAGTTGGTAAGCGTATTCTTAACGGAATAGGAGAATTTAAGCTCACCAATATCAATAGTAGAGCCATCCTCTTTCTCATACTTAACCGAATAATTACCATCTGCGAGATTACCCATCAGGACGATGTTATTCGCACTATCAACATTGCCGACCACATCACCTGTGGCACCACTCGGAAGAGCTATGCCGTTTCCAACAGGCGAGCCATCAATAAACAGATAGATTAATCCGTCCGTGTGTAAGCCAAGGGTAACATTGCGTTTATCGACACCATTGGCAAGCAAAGTGGAAAACTCTGCTTCCGTTCCCGTGTAACCGCCATCCTGTGCGTATGCATATGCGGTTTTACCTGCCGCTCCACGGAAGGATGTTCGTGCGGCAAGATATACATAACTGCTGTCTACATATCCAACCGCATAATGATAGTAACTGTATATCAGTACATCCCCCACAAGCACTTTGTCAACTTTAGCCTGTGTCCGTACAGTAGATAACGCTATTCTGTAAGTGGGGGTGAATCCGCCCGTTGCTGTGGTATAGGATGATGGTGCTGTGGTCACTTTGAATGTGCCTGTACCTCGTTCACCTTGTGGGGCGGTAAATTCCACGCTCTCTGTCGTGCCATCGCTCATCGTGAAATCTATGGAATATTTTTTATCTGCCATCTTATATCTCCCTTATAGACACCGACACAACTTTTCTCGCTTGAAATGTGCCCGTTATTTTATTACCACTCGCATCATGGGCAGTTACTCCCTCTGCAAGTGTTTCGGGGGTTACTGTGTCGCCACTCAAATCAATGAGAACCTCATTTTCCAGTTCTACTTTGATTACGCCCATAATATCACCTACCGTCTTAACCTATTTTAACAGTTACACCGCCCGAAGCATTGGTGGTTCTGGTCACGGGTATACCTTTAACTGTGACTTGAGATATATAGTTATATCCCGAATCAGGGACTATTTCCTGATCTGCAAGAGTAGGCGTTACGGTCTTTGCTTGAGCCTTTACACTCTCAAGACCACTCATTTCACCTTCTACCCCCAAAATGGTTACGCCCTGTCGAATATTAGAAGGAACAAGTTTTGACTTTTCGGTGTCACTCACCTTTACTGTACCGCTACCATCGTGCAATCCGTAAGGAATCGCAACGGCATCATCTTTTTTGGAAATTTCTAATGTTACTGCACCCTTGTTGGGCATCTTACCTTTTAACAGTACGCCATTAGCCCAAGCAGTTGAGTTTTCCAGAAGTTCATCTTCGGTAGCAGTTGAACCGCTTGTATTAGCATCAAAATCACATTCTCCTGTGATTATATTGCCGTCCTTATCATGGGCAGTATAACCACGCAGCAATTTGTCTTTTTTAACTGTATCTTTTTCAAGGTCGATCAAAACTTCATCGCCGACAATTACTTTTGAATTTGCCATTATTACTCTCCTTTAGCTATATAAACGGTAGTTCCACCGCTACTATTTTTCACCCTGTGAATTTCAATTCCCTTGATTGTCATATCATCCGTCATCACCTTGTCCTTTGTGGGCATTGTCTGTGCTTCCACTTTAGGCGTAACGACATAATCCCCTTCATAGGGCGTTCCGATATGCTTTGTTGCTGTTTGAATCGTTCCGAATTTTGCGGCGAATGTTTGCGATCTTGACGAAAAAGAAATCCCGAATTCTCGGCACAGCTCCGAAAATTTCACATTCATTTTCATCGCAGCACCTCGTCTGACAGACACTTCTTGCAAGATACACGGATAATGTCGCTTGCGAATACACTTTCTTCATGATCCATGATGCGGATCTGAATCTCCACATGAGCGCATTCATCAAATTCAAAGGTGTCAACCTGCGAAAGCTTGGTGGAAATCGTGTTTCCGACCAATGTGCAATCTCTTTCATCTTTCTGCAAAACCACTTTTCCATTCTGGCTGTAGGTAATTTCGACAGCCTGAATGATTTCTGTATCAAAAGGCAGCGTGAAAGTGTGTGTCGGTGTCGTTCCTATTCTCATATTATGTTCCTCACTTTTTATGAAAACCCCGGAATCCCCGAAGCTTGTATTTAAAAAAAATCGCAGCGTTGCAAACGCCATAGGCGGATTTCTAACACCCGCCCCAGAAGGTAAGTATTTCCCGACTTTCCCCCAACCCAGAAATCCCAAACAAAAGAAAAGCCGCTGGTGTTGTGCATGCTGCGGACACCTGCATTTGTTGCAGCAAAAACAGGTTATTTCGCTTTATATCATCCATTTCTTGACCTTGCGCCAGCCTTCCACGCCGTAACGCAGCGCAGCCATCGCATCATCCATCACCGGGACAGGCTCGTCAAGATATTCGCCGGATTTTTCGTCTTTCTTCCATTTCCACTGCTGCATTTCCTTGATGGTGTTGATGCAGTGGGGATGAACATATATTGATCGCTGTTTCAGCCAGTCGATCTGCGCCTTCACAGATCCCGCTGAACCGCCTTTATCCACGCCCCTTGCCCGATACCCGGCTTTTGTCCATTCTTTGATTCTGTCGGGTTCTGCGCTGTCACACCACATCTGTCTTTTGGTGGGAATGGCATGCTTGATGGCTTCCTGAATGATCTCGGATGTGTCTTTTTCGTGTTCGTATATTTCATCAAGAATGAAGATGTTGTCATCCTTGATTCCAAGCAAAAGAATTGCGTTTGCGTGGTTGAAACCGAAGTCTTGACCGATGGCGATGTCATCATAATCATTCAGATTCTGCGAAATGTCCCTGATCTCCCAGTTATGAAGAATCAAGCCGCCGATTTCGCCCCATTCGCCAAGACCATATATTTGATAGCCTTCAGGATCAACCAGCTTTCGGCGCTCCATTCTGGCATGATATGCGGCATCAATGAAGCGATTCGTCAGATATGTTGAATGATGTGTCAGCACATTGTCATCGGGCATATCAAAAAAGACCCTCTTTATCCAGTGGTTTTTGTTCACGGGATTGAAGGTCATGCGGATCTGATAGAATTGCCCCGGCGGAAGCTCACCACGCAGACGGTCATCGATGATTTCCACATCAGCCTGTGTGAATTCCGTTGCTTCTTCAAGCCAGACATCGGTCAGCTTGCCTTTCTGGAATGTGATCGACTTCAGCTTTTCACGCTGTTTGTCATCGTTCATTCCACGGAAGATGATCTGATTGCCATTTGCCTTGCAGGTCAGCTTCAAGGGCGACATGTTTATTTGCCAGTATTGTTCAGCCCGATCACCGAACATTCGGTAAATTGCGCCCGTCAGCTCTGCGAAGGTGCTGTCTCGGTTCGTGATGTCCGACTTTCGCAGGGCAACAAGGTTTCTTCCCTTGTCGCTCATAAGGCGCAAAATATAGTTCTGCGCCGTGTCAACGCTCTTTCCCGAACCTGCACTGCCCTTCATGACAATATAGCGCTTCTGGCTCATATTTACGGGCTTAAAGACGGGATTCGCCTGAACCACTATTTTCATTATTCAAATCCTATTTTATTCGGCGTGTCCGGCGCTGGCTGTTCGTCACATTGATCGCCATAATTAACGACCACATTCAATTCCATGTCAACGGTCTGCTCTACATTGTCCTTGTAAAGCCCGTAACGCTTGCCAAGCAGTTCCGCAGCTTTCAGGCGTTCTTTTTCATCCGGTGCTTTCTTCATCGTCCGGGCTTCGCTCATGAAATCACCGATGTTTTCAACAACGACCACTTCAGATCGTGATTCACCCCGCAAAACCCGTGTCAAATATTTCAGCACTTCATCTTGATCAGCGATCAGCGCAGCTTCCTTTTCCGCCATCCTCTGATCAATGAAGGCTTTTATGTCTGGTTTCGTCAGGTTTTCAGCGCCCATCGCTCTTGCCGTCTTTTCCGAATATCCCGCCCGAATCGCCGCTTGTGTTGCATTCAGGTCAATCAGATATTCATCACAGAAGCGCATTTGCTTTGCCGTCATCTTTGCCATCCAGCAACACCCCCTTTGCATAAAAAAACCGCCAGACGATTCCCGCCTGACGGATTTGATGTTTTTACAGTATACATTATATCAAGAAAAACAGTCACATTCTATACAATGATATACAAAAAAGTCACACTACCTTCTTTTTTTCGATCTTGGAATTAAAATATTTACTGGAATACTGTCGTTTGATTTGAGATAATCGCTATATCTTTTGTATTTGTCCAGTTCATGATATGGGCAGGAATCATAGATGCACACATGATGTGTTAATCCCGTTCTGATTTTTTCCCGTCCCCTGCTCCCTTTGCCCTTTTTGCAATCGATGCAATATATGCATCCACGCTTTTTCAATTCTGCTTCCTTCAAATTTCTCATACACTTTCCGCCCGTTTGTCAATAATAAGCTGCACATGCTTCAGCGCCCGTCCGTGAATGGTTGTTGCCCAGCTGTATGTTCGATCATACATTTCAGCCACATCATAAAGCGGAATGTTTTGAATATAGATCTTGTGAAGCATGTCATATTCGGTGGCGTTCAGCTGCTCGATCACGCTGATCACGCCCTTTTTTGTCTCTATCAGATCATCAATGCACTGATTGATTTCTTTTTCAAGATCAACATATTTGGCGATTGCATCAGCCATCTTTTGCGGATTGCCGGAAGATTGCACCCGTTCGCCGCTCATTTCAGCGACAGTGTTGTTTGCAATTGCCTTCCACTGCTCCACTTCGATCAGTTTGTTTTCGATCATCTTGTCAAGCTTTTTCACCTGTAGCAAAAATTCTTTTGCTTTCAATTTGATTTCCCCCTATCACAGCCCCAATTTTTTCTTTGTGTCAAAGTACGAATCTTTGACCGCTTGCCGCCTTTTGCTTACCCCAGAGAATTCCACCGGGAAGCATCTTTCAAGGATTCTGTCGTAAATTCGGGCGCAAGACAGATCCTTCGGCTTTTTGATTTCTTCCAGCGAAAGATTCGTTGTGATGATGAAAGGCAAGCCGGATTTGTATCTTGAATCGATGATGTTGAACACCATTTCCTGCATGAATTCCGAATTCCTTTCCACGCCCAGATCATCGAAGATCACAAGCGGATAGCGGTTCAAATCGTCAATGATCTCCTGCTTCCCGTCAAAGGTCGCCTGAATCTCATTCACAAGCCTTGAAAAGCTGGTCATCAATATTCTGTAGCCCTTGTCGATCAGCCTGTTTGCGATGCAAGCGGCAAAAAATGTCTTGCCTGTTCCTATCGTCCCGGAGAATAAAAGCCCCTGACCGTCATTTATAAAATCCTTGAATTGCTCTGTATATCTGATCATAGCATCTGAAATCTGCTCATTCTGCCTGTCATCTATTTCAAATGTCCATTGTTTCATCTTGGCTTCTGGGAAGCATGCCTTCCGCCGTCTTTCAAATTCTTCCCGGCGCTGCTGTTCTTCGTATGCCTTGCGCTCTTTGACCTTGCATTCACAAATACAGCGCACGATCCTTTCCTCTCCAAAAAGCTGAATTTTGGTCTGAACCTGTCCTTTGCAGATCCCGCAGTGAAGAAAACCATCTTCGCCCATGTATTCATCTTTAGCGTGTGGCACTCTTTCAGCCATCGCATCAATAAATCCTTTTAAATCCATCTTTTGCCGCTCCTTTCGTTAAAATAGGTCATCAAGATCGTTCTGATCTGTGCCTGTTGGGATTCCTGTGTTGACGGGCTTGTTTCCTTTGCCCTTGCTGACAGCTTCGATCACCCATCTTCTAATTGCCAGATTGTGAGATTTCGATTTATAGCCTTTTTCTTCTATGTATTCATCAAGAAATTTGATTGCCCTGTCTCTCAAATCAATGCCGAAAGAATTTGCAAGGTTTTCAAATTCGTTTTCAGTCAAAAGAACATTCCCGAATTCACCATGCTTGTGTTTGACGACTTTTTTCTTTGAACGCCCCACTTTATATAAATCTTCTTTTTCTCTTTCTTCTTCTTTTTCTATTTCTTTATCTGAAATAGCGACATCAGACGACTGTGTCGTTTGACTGTCAGACGACATGTCAGACGACTTTTCAACCAAAGCCTTCTGCGCAGCCCTTCTTTCCCGCATGTAAAGTCTGTCTCTTTCCTTTTTCTTCTCATAAGAATCAAGGGATTGATGTTTGTTCCAATTCGGAATTGTGATCACCCCGTCAACGATCTCGATCATTCCAAACTGTTCAAAGGTTTGAAGCGCCATTGTGACCGTTGTTTCCTTCATCCTGAAGATGGTTGCAAGCATCTTGTCAGTGTACGGAATCCGCCCCATCAGGAACACACCGCTGTTGTTCTGTTTCCCGGCAAGGCACAGCAGCTTGAACCACACTGTGATGATTGCATAAGCATCGGGAAGGCTTTCAATCAGCAAGATTTTTTCATCGTCAAAGATGTCTGTTGTGATTTTGATCCACTTTACATCACTTGCCATTTCTATCCCCCATTCGCTTTTTCATCTCGTCACGGATTATCGCATCAACAACATTCAATGTGATATATGCACTAACCCCGCTATTGTACGGATAAACCGCACTATCGTGTATGCGTTTCTTTAAATCAGAAAGCAATTTAATCACCAGATCGTCATCCATCTTTTTCGTCATCCTTTCGGTTCTCTGCCTTGCTCAAATCACAGCAAGGCGTTCCGCTGAAGCACTCACAGCCTACAAAGTATCTGCAATCCCGACAATCGGGTTCTCTTTTCTCCGGCGGTTCTGGCAATGGCATCCAATGGGTTACGCTCTTGATTTCTGTGCTTCGGTCAGCATGATGCATTATATTCCAGCCGTGAAGATCTGCGTTGTATTCAATCACCCCAAAATAGCCATTGTGCCAAGTCAGATATTCACCACTTTTTTCGGGCAACCTCTCCTCAACGCTGATCCAATCGACCTTGGCTTTTCGCTCCTCAAAAAGCTTTGCTTCAAGCTGGCTGTTCAATGTGATCAATCTTTCAACCTCGCTTCTCGGCACAACATATTCTGTTGGGATTTCGTCAATAGTTTGGCGAACGGAGCGACAAATTGGGTTAATTGGAATAAACTTTTCTTTTGCTTTATCCGCATCAATATATCGTGGCATATCATATCCATCCTTCCTCGGAAAATAAATCTTGGTATCTGTCGCAATACTCTTTTGCGGGGCAATCGTTGCAATCCTCTCGCTCCCAATAGTCATAATCACAGACAAAGTTAGCATCCTTTACAAGTGCAATTCGTTCTTTGGGATTATACCAATCCATCTCCTTTTTGCCCTCTGTATAGTATTTATCCATTTGCGGTAGTCTGCGTACCTCTATATCAACGAAATCGGAATCTTCGCAAGCTTCGGTACACCTTGCTAACGCTCTTGCCTTTCCTCTCGTCTCGGCAAATACAACCGTTGCACTTGAGTAATCTTTATCTTTAGCAAGCCACGCTTTCATATCACTCACCGCCTTTCAAAGTTTATCTATACTTGTTACATTACTTTTGGAATTAGAACGGGTATATTCGTGTCGCATCAATCCGCTTATTGTATATGCTTCAAGTTCAAATTCCACTTGTTTGATCAACTCTTGAAATTTGATTTCACCAACATACTCCCTAACAAGTTCCTTGAATTTTTGGTATTCATATCGATGTCTTTGCTGATCATACTGCTATCGCAAAGCCTTTAATTCCGCAAGTTCCTTTTGCTTTTCTG
>JAZOWR010000297.1:0-3359 GCA_045659345.1 Ructibacterium sp. | reverse complement strand
CTTCAAGGACAAATTTGGTCAAAAGGATTTGTCCTGTATTATAACCGTATTCCTTGAAAAACTTTTCGTAAATTGACATCAGACTCGCCTGTCCAATCGCGGCAAGCGCCTGCTTTTGCCGCGTATCGGTCGGCTTTTCCGAAAGCCCTAATTTTCCTACGCCAACACCAATAGCGCCGCTGGAAACCAGCACTACCTCATATCCCATATTCATCAGGTCTGCCAAAACACGGACCAGGCTCTCCAACCGTTTTAGATTGATTTTCCCTGTATCATGCGTCAAGGTGGAGGTTCCCACCTTCACAACAATTCGTTTCCCCGTTTGCATTTGCTACGCCTCCCGGAATCTTCATTTGTCATAATTAAAGTCCAGTATACCAATTTAATCTTATATTGTCAAGAAAACACTTGACTTAGCCTCTTGAATATGCTTAGATATTCTTAGATTTTTAGAAAGCGAGCTACCATATGCAAATCGGAACAGTTCATTTAAAAAACAATCTCTTTTTAGCCCCCATGGCAGGGGTAACTGACCGTGCATTTCGCATCATCACCAAGCCCTTTGGTCCTGCACTGATGTATACCGAAATGGTTTCCGGGAACGGTCTTCACTATAATAATAAACGCACCGGCGACCTGCTGGATGTTTCACCGGTTGAAGCTCCGGTTGCTGCACAAATTTTTGGCCATAATCCGGACATGATGGCAGGCATTGCAGAGGACGCTCTGAAGAACGGTGCCGTCATACTGGATATCAATATGGGCTGCCCCGCCCCAAAAATTGTAAATAACGGAGACGGGAGTGCTCTGATGAAAAACCCCACTCTTGCCGGAGAGATTATCCGTAAAGTCAGCCAGGCAACAAAGGTACCGGTTACAGTCAAGTTCCGGATGGGATGGGATGATGCACATATTAACGCAGTAGACTTTGCAAAAATGGCAGAGGCAAACGGAGCCGCTGCCGTCTGTGTGCACGGCAGAACCCGCGAGGCATTCTACAGCGGCAAGGCAAATTGGGAAATTATTCGTCAGGTAAAGGAAGCTGTAAAAATCCCTGTCATCGGAAACGGGGATATTACGGATGCTATCTCTGCCAAGCAGATGCTGGACGCCACCGGTTGCGATGGTTTGATGGTCGGCCGTGCCGCACAGGGAAACCCATGGATTTTTACTGAGATTCTTCACTATCTTAAAACCGGGGAGCAACTTCCGCCCCCATCCTTAGAGGAACGGATTCAAACCGCCCTAAAACACCTTGCACTTTTGATAGAATACAAAGGAGAGCACCGAGGAATTCAAGAAGCCCGCAAACACATGTCATGGTATTTTCGCGGGATGATCGGCGGTGCGGCGCTGCGCGACCGAATCAATAAGGTTTGTTCTTTCTCTGAGATGCAAGAGGTTATCTTGGGAATTTCTTGTCAATTTAGGCAATAAAGTTTCCTCTGTTTTTCACAAAAATAACTTGACTTTTTTGTAATATCCGTGTTACAATATTCTGGTATGATTCTAACTATTATCTCATACTTTGCTTATTAATTTATGTAATCTTTTTTTCAAGTTATAATGTTGGATGCCGTCAGGCATTACGAAATTTTAGGAGGTGTTACTCATTACAACAATTATTA
Source organism: Ructibacterium sp. (assembly GCA_045659345.1). GTDB lineage: Bacteria > Bacillota > Clostridia > Monoglobales > Monoglobaceae > Ructibacterium. Next base: position 1,731 of record JAZOWR010000297.1, on the reverse strand, counting down.
TTGCAGTTGTTGCTCTAATCGCCGTTATCGTTGTCGGTTTCGGTGCTTTTAAATACGGATATTCTTATCGGAAAAAATTTGCAGAACTGAAAATTGGAAGTGCCGAAGAAGAAGCGGTCCGTATCCTGGATTCTGCCAGGGAGCAGTCAGAAAAATATGCTGAAAATTTGAAAAAAGAAAAATTATTCGAAGCCAAAGAAGATATACATAAATTGAGAAGCGAGTTGGACAGAGAAATTAAAGACCGCAGAAACGAACTGCAGCGTCAGGAAAGAAGAGTACAGCAAAAGGAAGACACCATTGATAAGAAAACACAAACGCTGGAAAAGAAAGAAGAACAAATCCAGCAAAAAATGACAGAGTTGGATAATCTTCAGGAAGAAGCCGAACGGGTAAAAAAATTACAGATCGCACAGCTTGAAAAGATTGCAGAATTCACTGCATCTCAGGCAAGAGATTATCTGCTTAAACAAGTTGAAGAAGACGCTACTCATGACAAGGCGTTGTTAATTAAGTCCATCGAAGCACAGGCAAAAGAAGAGGCCGACGAAAAAGCCCGTCGCATTATTACCGGTGCTATCCAGCGCTGCGCAGCGGATCATGTAACAGAAACCACTGTTTCTGTAGTGCAGCTTCCCAACGACGAAATGAAAGGTCGTATCATTGGCCGCGAGGGTCGAAACATTCGCACCATAGAAACCATGACCGGTGTCGATTTGATTATTGACGATACTCCAGAGGCTGTGATACTGTCCGGTTTTGACCCGGTACGCCGCGAAATTGCCCGTCGTTCACTGGAAAAACTCATTGTTGATGGAAGAATCCATCCCGGTCGTATTGAAGAAACCGTGGAAAAAGCCACTAAAGAAGTAGAAAACATTATCAAGCAAGAGGGCGAACGCGCTGCGTTTGAAACCCATGTACACGGTCTGCAACCGGAACTGATTCGTCTGCTTGGACGATTGAAATATCGTACCAGTTACGGTCAGAATGTACTCCAGCACTCTATTGAAGTCGCTCATCTTGCAGGTTTGATGGCAGGCGAGCTTGGCGCTGATATCTATCTGGCATAGCGTGCCGGCCTGCTTCACGATATCGGTAAAGCAATTGACCATGAAGTAGAAGGCTCTCATGTCACCATAGGCGGTGATATTGCCAAAAAGTATAAAGAGAGCGACAATGTCATTCATGCAATTCTGGCACACCACGGTGATGTTGAGCCTAAAACCATCGAGGCATGTCTGGTTCAGGCAGCAGATGGTATCTCCGCTGCCCGCCCGGGTGCACGCCGCGAAAATCTGGAATCCTACATCAAGCGTCTTGAGCAGTTGGAAAGCATTACCAACTCCTTTAACGGTGTAGAGCGTTCCTTTGCCGTACAGGCAGGCCGTGAGGTTCGTGTTATTGTAAAATCTGATGTTGTTACCGATGACGAGACCATCCTGATGGCTCGGGAGATGGCAAAGCAGATTGAGGATAGCATGGAATATCCCGGTCAGATTAAAATTAATGTAATTCGCGAACTGCGTGCAATTGAATACGCAAAATAAGCTATAAAATAATGGCAGACATTAAAAGTGTCTGCCATTATTTTTTTTATATTTTAAAAAAGTGTGCAACTTCCGTCATAATATCCGAACGGGTCATCCCTCTGTTGGCTTTATACACAAAAAAATTCTCGTACTTTCGTACGAGAATTTTTGGTGAGGATGGGCGGACTTGAACCGTCGA
>JAZOWR010000296.1:0-3137 GCA_045659345.1 Ructibacterium sp. | reverse complement strand
CGCAGGAGGCTCGACCGGCTCCCGAGTCAATGTTGCTTGCTTGCTTCCGCATCCACACAGTATGACAAGAATGAGTAAAACAGGTATTAGTTTTTTCATTTCATCACCTTTGCATATCTCATGATTATCACTGCAATCTGTCCTCTTGTAGCATTGCTAAGCGGGGATAACTCTGTTTCAGATGTTCCTTGTATCAATTGATTTTCAACCGCCCACGCCATGCCATCCTTGGCATAGTCTGAAACAGAATCCAAATCCTGATAGCCGGAAAGTTCTTTGCCCTGCATCAGCTCTTTTCCTCTATACTTAGAGAACCGTTGCAAAATTACCGCCAACTGCTCTCGCGTAATATCTTCATCTCCACGAAAAGTACCGTCAGAAAATCCGGTAACAATCCCCTGCTCTGTTGCCCATGCAACCGCATCTTCATACCAAATCCCTGATTCTACATCCGCCATGGTTATCTCGGCTTTGTTGTCCGGTGCTCCTGCCATTCGATAAAGCACCGTCACCACCATGGCACGGGTCATGGTATCCTGAGGTGCAAATCTCTTTTCTCCCGTCCCCTGCATCAAGCCTTTCGCATGGACATATCCAACAGCCTCGATATACCAATCCTCTTGTAAATCTGCAAAGTTTTCTTTTGCCTGACTGCGGTAATCCACCTTTTCTTCAGGTTTGGTTTCTGTCTGTTCCTGAACGGGTTCCTGCTCAGGCTCAGGCTCTGGTTTTACATAGATACCGCCGCCTCCTCCCATTACGGACGGTGTGAACGGTTCCTCTGTTTGTTTCACTGTTGCTCTCGCCTCATTCATTGGCATATCCTTAAAATCATAGACCCTCTTGCCCGTCTTTTGGTTTCGGTGATTCCATGCAAGCAATCCCCGGAAACCCTGCTCGGTAGAAAAGTTGTTTTCCATCGGTTTAAAACCCGCACCGGATTCATCCGCCATGCTCATAAGTCCCGCAATCAGACTCTGCTCTTCTGTCAAGATTGCATCGCTATCAATTCCGTATGCCGAAAAGGCTGCAATAGCAAGCCCTGTAGATGCAGCATTGCCTATTATTCCGGTTTCGGTTTGCATCCCCTTAATCACTTCCAGCGTTTCATCCACTACAGATGTTACCTCCGGTTGCTCATAATAGGGCTTAAGCGCCAGCAACATCGGCGTTGCGGCATCGGTACCCCATTCGGTATTCTGCCAAGATGTTCTTTGAGACAACGCAGTAGCAAGCAACTCCTGCTCCTGCTCTGCCGTCATATATCCATTTCCTTGTTGCAACGCAAGCATTACATAGGGCAGGGTATATACATTGTCAACCCTTTCATCCTTATCTTCTATCATTGCCGTCAACATTGCCACAAGGTCCAAAGTCTCAGATTCCCGGTCATATACCTTTCTGGCATCGAATCCGAGCGAGCGTAATGCAATGATACTCTTTGCAAGCAACGCCGGGGTTTTCTCTCCCTCTAAACCTGCCACAATGGTATCCAGACACTGTTGCATCTCTTTATCAGACAACCGCACCTCTGTTTGGGGAAAGAGTTGCTGATACGACGCAAGGTCAGCAAGAAACCAATGCATATTTCCGTCTTCATGCAAGCCATCCTGTGCGTAAAGCCTCGCTATTTGATGAAGCATCTTATCTGCTCGGCTCTCTGTTACCTCTATCAGGCACGCAGGAGGGCAGATTGCCGGAACCTCTTCATCCCCAAGCAGCTTTGTTTTACAAGCAGATATCATATAACTGCCCACGCTGTCAAACGCAAGCGTCACCTTGCCGTCTGCATCTGTAATATAGTCTGTATCCATACCGTTTATAGTAATACTTGCTCCGCTACACGGAGAAATAATAGCATTTCCATCTGCATCAAATCCTGAAAGTTCCGTTAGCGTCAGAGTAATCGTTTTTTCCGTTTCTGCCGTATAAGCATCAAACTTTGTATAAAGTTCGCTATCCGGATAGCTGTTTTGATAGATAGTGACTTCAATTACATCACCGTCTTTGACTTCTTGCTCCAGATTCATTGCCATTTCACCGTTGACCTGATACCCAAAGTTTCCGCTGGTATCTCCCCAAACCTTGGTAAGATACCGCCCCCAGGAACCATCTGCGCTGCCATATCCGTCCTCGCCGTCATACCAAAGTGTATGCGCCATAGCGAGCACATCATCTAAGAGGTAAGCCTCGCCTCCCGACAAAGTAAGGGGCGCCATCGCTAAAGCATCACCGTTTTTGTCGGTCAAAAACTCTCCGTACTTACTCAAAGAGAGCCGAACAGAAATTGCACCCTCTTCTGCCGATACCGGTATGGCAAATAACCCCAACAGCATTACCATACTTACAACAACCGCCAACCATTTTTTTGCTTTCATTTTCATCTTCCTTTCTTTGTTTTTGCTGCAGAAAGCAAAAAAAGCTGCAGCAAATTTTTAAAAAATTTGCTGCAACTGTTATTTCTGCAGTCATCACAATTTGTTTGAAAAAGAAAACAAAAAAGCCGTTTTTATCTAACACCTTACAAAACGACATCAAAGCAGGTCTTCCGACTCATACTCTCCAGATAATCAGCGTCTTATTCTCTGTCTTCTCAGTTTCCCAATGACTGACTTTCGTCACGAAAATAAAACTTGAGTACATACGGCGGCAGTACCGTTCGGGATTCCCACCCGATTCCCTTTTCACCCGCTGCACCCAAACGGCACAGCCGACACTTTGTGTGATTATTCGTATCTCATTATAAGATAGATTTTTTCACATGTCAATCTTTTTTATCATGATATCCCTATATTTTTCAAAATATCTTCTTCCCAGTTCGCGGCATGATTTCGAGTTAAAATGAAGCCCATCATCTTTTAACGCCAATCCGTCTACAGAAACTACTCCGCATGATGAAAGTTCTTTTTGCATTTTATGAAGAAGACGGTTCATTTTATCTATGCTGTCCAAACCCCATTTGTCCGAAATTTTATTTGAAATTTCACCAATAATGATCGGCATATTTTCTCCAAGATCCTTGCGCAACGATGTCATAAGATGCAAAAAATCTTGTCTGTATTCGTCTTCATTGAGTTGACAAGCATCCTCTTCTCCCTGATGCCAGATAATTCCGCACAGGTTGGATGTACGCATCG
>JAZOWR010000295.1:0-1543 GCA_045659345.1 Ructibacterium sp. | reverse complement strand
TCTGACAGACTCCCAGTCATTCCTTCTGTAAGCATCTTCTACCCGACTGCAGATTTCTTCAAGGTCTTGATTTAAAGCCAGAACCTCATGGGTATGAAATGCCACAAAGCCTCCTGCGAGGACAAAAAGACAGAGAGCAATAAGCAAGCGGTTCATACAAGAGCTCCTTTCTATTTTTCTTTGGGAATCAGCACTGTTTTGCCGGTGCCTTGTTCAAAACTTAGATAAAAAATGTCTCGCACATCGTCAAGATTATTTTCCTTGAGTTGATTGCGAAGCCAGTTTTCATTCAGACCCAGTCGTTTTAGGTTCGAAGATATCAGGTTGCCGTTGTCCACAATGACATAGACCATAGGAATCGGGGAGACCGGAAGCCCCAAATCCTCGGGCGTAATTGGGTTTTCTCTGGAAGACAGAATCACACTGACCTTGCCGTTGGTCTCCATAATCACATAGTCTACCTGGTCAAGGCTAACAATGCCTTGATTGCGCAGTTCTTCCATCAAATCTCCTACATTAAATCGCTGTTTTTTCATCTCTTGCTGATGCAGTTTTCCCTTGCTATAGAACATGCTGGGTTTTCCGTAGAGGGCAGTCCGAATGACTACGCTGTGATAGGCAAGCTGAGAAAGGCAGATTTCAAGAACCAGAAGAATTAAAATGGCAAGCATACTCCCTGCCATGGGGACACCCAAATCGGTAATAGGAAGAGCGGCAATCTCCGAAATAATAATGGTTACCACAAGCTCTGACGCCTCCAGCTCTCCAATCTGGCGCTTCCCCATCAGTCTAAGAGTTACCACCACAAAGATGTACATGAATATGGTTCGCAAAATGGTAATAAGCAAAGCGTTCACCTCTTGAGTAGTATGTGCAAAAAATGGATGGTAAACACAGAGAAAAAATGGAAAAACCTTGCATGTTTTAATTCGTTATGGTATGATAAAAAAAGAAAGGCTTTGGAGGAATTTGTGTTGTATATAGGGATTGATTTAGGCGGAACCAACATTGCGGTCGGCTTGGTGGATGACACCCCCAAGGTGGTAGCAAAGGCGTCAAGACCCACAAATCACAATAGGGATTATCAAGACATTGTAAGAGATATGGCAGAGCTTTGTGAGGAGGTTGTCGGTGCCGGCGGCTACTCCATGGCAGATGTTCAGGGCATCGGCGTAGGTGCTCCCGGAACAGTTGATGACAAGCTGGGCGAGGTGGTCTATAGCAACAACCTTAACTGGTACCATGTCCCGCTTGTTGATGAACTTCACGGCTATTTTCCGGATATTTCGATTCGGCTTGCAAACGATGCGAATGCGGCGGCGTATGGAGAATATACGGTCAACGGAAACGGTGCAGAGAGTTTTTTGGCAGTGACCTTGGGAACCGGTGTTGGCGGCGGCATTGTGCTAAACAAAAAGATATACAGCGGGTTTAATGGTGCCGGCGGCGAGATAGGACATATGACGCTAAAGCTGGACGGAGAACTCTGCACCTGCGGTAAACGAGGCTGCTGGGAAGCATATGCCTCGGCCACCGCGTTGAT
>JAZOWR010000294.1:0-1877 GCA_045659345.1 Ructibacterium sp. | reverse complement strand
ACGATATTAACCGATAAGAAAGGATTTTTGCCTATGAAGAAGAAAAACAGGATCTATACCGTAACCCAGCTTAACAAAATGATGATGCGTGATGACCTTACCTTGTGGGAGATCATCGAAGCCTGTGCGTTCATCGACATCTGCAACTGCTATGAGCCGATGGAGGTTCCTCCCAAGGAACAGGAGGACGAATGGCGCAGGATGCGTGGAGAATATGAGCCGGAGCCTACCCTTGAAAATACTTCGTTCTATGTCACCGAGCCTGACGGAACGAAGTATTTTTATTGCGGCAATACCCGCACAAAGGTAACGGAGTTCTTTTCTCCCAACGGACAGACCATGGACAAGCTGATCGAAAATCTTGTCCGTTTCGCCGCAGGAAATACCGAATCCGCAAATATTTCGATGAACTGTTAACAGAATCGCATTGAATCACAGCCCACGCTTATGGTATAATGTATCATAGGAAAGTATTGTAAGCGTGGGTTGTTTCACGAATTAGGAGGATTTTTAATGAAACAACCGTACAATACAGCACTATATATGAGACTCAGCCGTGATGACGAAAATTATGGCGACAGCGTATCCATCGAGACCCAGCGCACCATTTTACAGCAGTATGCAAAGGAACAGGAGCTTCATGTGGTCGGCGAGTACATCGACGACGGCTGGAGTGGCACTACGTTTGAAAGACCGAATTTCAAGCGAATGATGGCAGATGTGGATGCGGGACGAGTAAACTGCATCGTGACCAAAGACCTCAGTCGCTTTGGGCGTGACCACATCATGGTCGGCTACTATCTGGAATACGAGTTCCCGGAGAAGCAAGTGCGATATATCGCCGTATCCGAGAACGAGGACACCAAGAAAGGCTTGTCCGATTTCGTTCCTTTCAAAAATCTGTTCAATGAATGGTTTGCCAAGGACACCAGCCGCAAGGTCAAGACCGCACTTCATGCCAAGTTTGCCGCAGGAGAACGCACCTTTGCCTATGCGCCCCTTGGGTATGTCCGACATCCCGAAATCAAGAACGCCATTGTGATTGATGTAGAGACACGCTGGATCATCGAGAAAATCTTTGACCTTGCCTATCATGGGGCGGGTGCTGCCAAGATCGCAAGAGTATTGGTGGATGAACACGTTCCTACTGCCGGTTGGCTGAACTATCAGCGATATGGGACATTCGCTCATATCTACGAGGGACAGCCGGAGGAAAAGTCCTACGCATGGACGCTGGCACAGGTCAAGAGCATCTTAAAAGACGAAACCTATATCGGCAACAGCGTACACAACAAACAGACCAACATTTCCTACAAAAACAAGAAAAAGGTACGCAAGCCGCAGGAAGAATGGTTCCGAGTGGAGAATACCCACGAAGCCATTATTTCTAAGAAAGTCTTTGAACAGGTGCAGGAACAGATCGCCAACCGCCGCAGACAGCAAAAGGACGCTACCACGCAAATCTTCTCCGGTCTGGTGAAGTGTGCGGACTGCGGATGGTCGATGCGCTTCGGTACGAACAGTCAAAACAAGAAACCGTACAGCCATTACACTTGCAGCCAATACGGACAGGGGTTAAGACAGTGTTCTGCCCACTATATCCGCTATGACTACCTCTACCACTACGTTCTGACGAGAATACAGGATTTGTCAAGACAGGCGCAGCTAAATGAAACAGAGCTTCTGCATCGGCTGCTGAAAGGAAGCGAACAGGAACTTGCCGCCAATGCCAAAAGGCAAAGTGCCGAGCTTACCAGAGCCGAGAAGCGCAGAACGGAGGTTGACCGCAAGTTTGCCAAGCTGTATGAGGACTGGTCGGACGGTCGTATCACGGAGTACAATTTCAACATGATGTCTCAGAAATATCAGACCGAGCA
>JAZOWR010000293.1:0-3202 GCA_045659345.1 Ructibacterium sp. | reverse complement strand
GGCTTAATCAACACCTTATCGCCAACGGGAATCGGATGAAAATATTGCTTCCAAATCTCTGACCAATCTTCGTCTTTAACAAGATTAGATGCAACGGAAAGAGAGCCAAATTGATTGTTGTTATCCATAGATTTTAGTTCTTGCATAGAAGCACGAACAGCCGATAGTTGTTCCAATCCAGCGACACCATCGCTTAGATACAGTGTAATTGTTGTATCGATGTCCTTGGATTCCAGCAAGGCTTCATCCACATAATCCCAATGGTTTTTACCCTCTTTTAAGAATGTTTGAAAATCGTCTTTATCGGTAATTTCGATGCCGTTAACGCCCAAATTCAACAATCGGCCGCTTACGGGGTCAATACCTTCTTTTGTTGTTGTAATCGTAACTTTAATCCAATCCATGGTTTCACCTAATTAAATAGTTCTTTCATTTTATCAAAAAAGTTCTTACTTTGCTTATATTTAGACGCATCAACATTATCGTCAAAGCTTCGTAATAAATCTTTTTGTTTTTCATTCAATCCTTTAGGGATTTCCACTTTGATCGTAACATATTGATCCCCGCGCTGGGTGGAATTAATCTTTGGGACACCTTTGCCCCGCAAACGAAAGACGGTTCCGGGTTGCGTTCCCTCTGGAATATGATAGGATACCTTACCATCAACGGTAGGAACTTGAACTTCGGCTCCCAGTGTTGCCTGAACAAAGGAAATAGGATAATCACAAAGGATATCATAGCCTTGTCGAACAAAAAGCTTATGTCTGCGAACACGAATGTTTAGGATGAGGTCACCATTAGGTCCGCCTTGGATGCCTGCGTCACCTTCACCACGCACATAAACCTGTTGTCCGTCATCAATTCCTGCCGGAATTTTTACTCTTACTTTTTTAGGCTTACGCACCGTACCATCGCCATGACAGGATTTACATGGCGATTTAATAATAGAGCCTTTTCCTCCACAGGAGTCACAAGGACGAACACTCTGAAAATTACCAAATGCGGTTCTTTGTACAGAACGAACCTGACCGCTGCCGTGACAAACAGGGCAGGTTTCCGGTTTCGTTCCAGGTTCAGCACCACTACCGGAGCAGGAGGAACACTTCTCTAAGTGATTGATGGTGATATCCTTTTCTACACCAAAGCACGCTTCTTCAAATGTCAAATCAACACTGTAACTGAGATCGTGACCGCGTCTGGGTGCATTAGGGTTACTGCGTTGAGCCCCAAATCCACCGCCAAAGAAACTGCTGAAAATATCGCCCATATCAAATCCGTCAAAACCGCCAAATCCACTGCCATAGCCACCGCCTCCGGCAGTTTGGTCAAAGGCGGCGTGACCAAACTGGTCATAGCGTTGTTTTTTCTCACTGTCACTCAGCACTTCGTATGCTTCGGTGGCCTCTTTAAACTTAGCTTCTGCACCTTCTTTATCATCCGGATTTAAGTCCGGATGATATTTTTTTGCAAGTTTTCGATATGCTTTTTTGATTTCATCTCCAGAAGCAGATTTACCCACTCCTAAGACTTCATAGTAATCTCTTTTATCTGCCATAGCAATAACCTCGTCTATATATCCGCAAATAGGCGGACAATGGAATGTCCGCCTGTTTGTGTTTCATTATTTATCCTCATCTACTTCGGTATATTCTGCATCAACTACATTGTCCTGAGCAGAACCTTGCTGAGCCGCATCAGCATTTTGTTGTGCTTGTTGTGCCGCTGCATAAAGCTTTTCTGATACTGCATAAAACTTCTGCGAAACAGCCTCAGTTTGTGCTTTGACAGCCTCAACATCAATCGGAGACGCCTTGAGCAATTCCTTTAATTTGTCGACTTCTGCCTGGATGCCTGATTTTTCGGATTCATCAATTTTGTCACCCAATTCACCCAGAGTCTTTTCTGTCTGATATACCATATTGTCTGCAGTGTTGCGGACATCGACTTCTTCTTTCTTTTTCTTATCCTCTGCCGCAAACTGTTCAGCCTCTTTGACAGCTTTTTCGATATCTTCATCAGAAAGATTGGTGGAGGAAGTAATGGTAATATCCTGTTGCTGACCTGTTCCTAAATCTTTGGCGGTTACCTTTACAATGCCGTTAGCATCAATGTCAAAGGTGACCTCAATCTGCGGAACACCGCGGGGAGCGGGTGGAATATTAGCCAGGTTAAATCTGCCTAATGTTTTATTGTATGCTGCCATTTCACGCTCGCCTTGCAGAACATGTACCTCAACACTGGTTTGACTGTCTGCTGCGGTAGAGAAAATCTGACTCTTTTTGGTAGGGATAGTGGTATTTCTTTCGATTAGTTTTGTGAAAACACCGCCCATGGTTTCGATACCAAGCGAAAGAGGAGTAACATCCAAAAGAACCAAGTCCTCTACATCGCCGGAAAGCACACCTGCCTGAATGGATGCACCAATCGCAACACATTCGTCAGGATTAATACCCTTGTGAGGTTCTTTTCCGATCAGTTTCTGAACTGCTTCCTGTACAGCAGGGATTCTGGAAGATCCACCAACTAACAGAACCTTGTCAATATCATTGGGGGACAAACCTGCATCACGCAACGCATTTCTAGTCGGTTCCATGGTCTTTTCAACAAGGTCAGCAGTCAGGGAATCAAACTGCGCTCTGGTAATCGTGATATCCAGATGTTTAGGTCCGGTTGTATCTGCTGTGATAAAGGGCAGGTTCACATTCGAGGTCATAACACCCGAAAGTTCAATCTTTGCCTTTTCTGCAGCCTCTTTTAACCGCTGAAGAGCCATTTTATCCTGACGCAGATCAATGCCGTTTTCCTTCTTAAATTCGTCTGCCAGATAGTTCATAACCTTATCGTCAAAGTCATCACCGCCAAGACAGTTGTTACCGCTTGTTGCAAGAACCTCGAATACGCCGTCACCGATTTCCAAAACGGAAACATCAAAGGTACCGCCACCCAAGTCGTAAACCATGATTTTCTGGTCAACATCTTTTTCGAGACCGTACGCCAAAGCTGCGGCTGTCGGCTCGTTAATAATACGCAATACTTCCAGACCTGCAATTTTTCCTGCATCCTTGGTTGCCTGACGCTGTGCATCACTAAAATATGCAGGAACAGTAATTACTGCTTGAGAAACATTTTCGCCCAGATAAGCTTCTGCATCTGCCTTTAATTTCTGCAGAATCATTGCAGAAATTTCCTGCGGAGAATAGTT
>JAZOWR010000292.1:0-2157 GCA_045659345.1 Ructibacterium sp. | reverse complement strand
CTTGCGATATTCTGCATCCGCACCGACCATTAAGGTTTCCTCGCCGCAGACCACTGCCACCGCAATCGTATCAGAATGGCTGATGCTTACATCCACATCTGCACGGTTCCCCTTAAACACAATGTATGGCTTTCCCAATTCGTCATGAAGCACCTCAATATCCTGCCATGCAAATCCCCGAATACCGCATCCTAAATACTTGGAAAAAGCCTCCTTTGCCGCATAATGTCCGGCAATGCTTTCATATGGGGTCTTCTTTTGGGCAAAATACGCCTGCTCCGTCTTTGTAAATACACGCTTGAGAAAGGCATCTAAATTCTTCATTTCAGCAAATCGCCGAATCTCTGCCACATCGACACCGGTTTTAATCATCTAAAAACACCTTCTGGGGGTTAAAACGCCTAAAACCGTCTTTGATCTCTTCGTTGGGGTTAAACAAAAGCATCTGTCTGCCCTTTTCTCCCTGATACACAACATAATAGGTATCAGCATCCTTGATATGGGTGCAGGCATAAATCTTTTTTACCCCGCCATCCTTCATCAGGCGCTTAAAGTCCGGATCATTCGCTTTTGCCATCTTTTCAATGCTTCTGGCATTGAGCGATACTACCTTCTTGCGGCTTCTGCGGTTGAGAATCTTATCCACATCAAAAGCACCGTTGGTAAAACAGTACTCATACTCCAGATTGGTGTTGGAAATCAATCGATAAAACAGGTATATCACTCCGACCAACACTAAAAACGCAAGACCGCCAACAGAAGGAATGTATTGGGCAACCAGAGGGAGTAAAATCGTCCACAGCCACAATACCGCAAACACGCCTATCAAACACCCAAAAACACCTGCATAAGCACCTATGGTTTTCTTTTTTGTTACCAATTGTTCTACAAAAATATCCATGATCATCCTCCATTTTATCCCTTGTCTGCTTCCTGTGTATCTGAGAAAAACCTTCTCGTCCTTCAACATAACAAATATATGTTTAGTATAACATATTTCCATACAAAATTCAACACCAATTTCAGGATTTTGCATAAGAAAAAACCGCAGATACACTGCGGCTTTTTCTTAAATTATTTTATAGAAGGTATTTATATGATATCGCGCAATGTGCACGGCATCACCTGATAATGGCATAGCATTCTTACGGTTGCCTCTGCCTCGCCAAGAGTAATAAATCTCTCCTTAACCTCTGCGGTTTCCTCTATCCTCCCATCAGAGGTCATGCATGCCCGGATTCCGTACACTCGATACTCACCGTCGGTTTCTAAAACACTAAATGTTACACTATGCTCCTGACCGTCTATGCCGGTAAACTGAAATGATTGCTCCATAAGCTACTCCCTTTTCATTAGTAATCCTAAAAGAAATCCGGTTTGTCCACGCCCCAATTATCCCATAAATTCGACTTTATTGCAACCTGTTTTCACCGCATAAAACGCCAAAGCCTGCTTCCTCTTACAGGCGCAGGCTTTGTATCAATATCGTTTATATGTTCCGTATTATGTAAACCTAGAAATCCGAAAACCGGAGTTCTTCATAGACATTTCGCATACGCAAATGTCGATTTTCTGCCAAAATTCCGCAGGCACATTCGGCCTTAAGCGCATAACCTCTGTCCGTCTCTGAGACCGCAAACCACTCTCTGCGGCATTCCGGGCAGGACAAATGGCCGTCCTTGGCATCTGCCATTGCGTTGATTTCTCCCGCAGACCCTTTGCCAAGCTCCAGATACCCGTCTTCGCCGCATCGGCAGACCAGTTGAAGATACGCATAAGAGAATGCGTCCTCTTGCAAATATCCAAGAATCTGTCCGCATGCTTTGCAGCGGAGCATCCCGCCTCTGGGTCTTTGGGTTAGGATTCCCTTGCATCTAAACTTTTTATTCATCGTCTTCATCTATATTCTCTAACGCTGCCTTAACTGCCGCAACTACAAAAGCACTAAATGTACAATCCTTCCCGCAGATTGCCTCCTCCACAGCATCAATGACATCATTAGGAAAGCGAATGCATTTATTTGTAGTTGGTGGAATCGATGGAATTTTAAACTTTTTCACAGTATCACCTCTGTAATCCTATACCCTTAATTCTCTTTTAATAACTCATCTGCGGACACATTAAAAAACTTCGCCAGCGCCTTCAAAAGTCGGATCG
>JAZOWR010000291.1:0-2583 GCA_045659345.1 Ructibacterium sp. | reverse complement strand
CTAACCTTGCGGTCAGTTCCCATGTCGCGTTTGATGGAACTAATAGTTCTGTCAGGGTTGGTGATTGCCTGACGCTTTGCCACCTGACCTACCAGACGCTCGCCTGTTTTGGTGAACGCAACAACAGAGGGGGTTGTTCTTGCACCCTCGGGGTTAGTAATAACAGTGGGTTCTCCACCCTCCATAACCGATACACAAGAGTTTGTTGTACCTAAGTCAATACCAATAATCTTTGCCATAATATATCATCCTTTCTTTAATTTACAAACTAACTTTTACCATAGAGTGGCGTACTACTTTATCTTTGTAAAGATAGCCTTTCATGAATTCCTCTAATACCGTATTTTCGGCTTCATCACTTTCGGCTGTCATAACAGCATTATGCTTTTCCGGGTCAAACAGATTTCCAACCGCCTCGATTGAAGTTATCCCAATAGAAGAGAGGGCGTCTTCAAATTGTTTTTTTATCATTTTGACGCCTTCCAACACACTGGCACCGTTATCATCTGCGCATGTGGTAACCGCCCGTTCCAGGTTATCCAATACGGGTAAAAGTTTTTCCACCGTATCACAAACTGCAATGCTGTAAACTTCATCCCTTTCTCGTTGAGAACGCTTTTTAAAGTTATCGAATTCTGCAGCTGTCCGCATAAGACGGTCAGTGAGATTTGCAATTTCATCTTCTGCTTTTTGAAGAGGTGTTTTCTCTTCTAAAGCCTCAGTTTCTGCAGTATCAGCAGTTTCTTCAATCTCTTCTATAATCTCCTCAAAAGCAGAATTGTCTGCGCATTGTTTCTTGCTCATTTACTCATCTCCTTTGCTGGTTGTTTCACTAATTTTTTTCCGGTCAGACGGAAAGTTGCCTTCTAATCTTTCGCTGAGCATTTTTCCCAATTGTTTTGAAAAAAATCCCACACCGGAAACCACCTTTGCATAATCCATACGCATCGGACCGACTACGCCAATAATGCCTGTAAGATTTGGACCTGCTTTATATGTGGAAAGAACAACACTGTTGTTCTTCAGTTGCGGATGCTCGTTTTCATCCCCAATAAATATACTGACCTCCCCGCTTTTGATGGTAGGGATTTGATTAACAACAGACTTTAACTTTTCTTTATCATCAAAGAATTCAAGAATTTCCTTAATTTTTGTTATCTCGTTGTATTCCGGAAAACGAAGAATGTTGGTAGATCCTTCGAGATAAACCTCCCGCTTATCAATTTCCGATATTGCTTCGTCCACAAGTTCTAATACGGACACAAGAATTTCATGGTTTTCACCAACAGCATTCATCATTTCAATAATACGATTAAGATTAATTTCCGAACGCGTATATCCGACAAGGTTTTGATTTAATACATCGTTCATTTGCTGTAGCATTAAATCATTCACCGGCTCTCTTAACCGCAGCAACTTATTTTTTATTAAACCTGAACTGTCAGAAACAATAACCATCAAGGCTTTTTCTTCCAAAGAAACTAATTTAATAGCCTTAATGCATCCATATTCCATGCTCGGCATCATTCCAAAGGTAGGAAGATTGGTAAAATTGGAAAAGGCCGCCGATACATCTTTGACAATCTTATCCAGTTCTCGAATTTTATGGAGCATCGCTCCGCGCAGCTGTTGAATCTCAGAATTTGTCATACGATAGTGTTCCATCAAAGAATCTACATAAAACCGAAATCCTTGACTGGATGGAATCCGACCGGCAGAAGTATGGGGTTGTACCAAAAAACCCATCTCCTCCAAATCGCCCATTTCATTTCTTATGGTAGCAGCACTTAAGTTCAGGTCGGTGTTTTTCGCAATACTTCCGGAACCAACAGGTTCGGCATTTTGAATATAGCCTTCTACAATGGCACGCAATATTGATTTTTTTCTCTCATCCAATGCCATGAATTCTGCCCTCCCATTGAACATGTTAGCACTCGATAACCAAGAGTGCTAAAACCATTAACGATAATATACCACGCATCTATTTTTTTGTCAAGGGAAATATATACAAAGAAATGAGAAAAAATGGGCGTTTGGTTATGGAAACATTTGCAACGAAAAACTTTTTCAAAAGGGTTGAAAAGAATAGGTATTGATGATACAATAAATAGTTAGAATTAATGATATATTTAGAAATTTTGAGGTAGGATATATGGAATTTCAGGTAATATCTAAATATGAACCCGCAGGAGATCAACCAAAAGCAATCGAAGAACTTTCAGCGGGAATTTTACGAGGAGACAAGTTTCAAACCTTGCTTGGAGTTACAGGAAGCGGTAAAACATTTACGATGGCGAATGTGATTGCCAAGGTCCAGAAACCGACGCTTGTTTTGGCACACAACAAAACACTTGCAGCCCAGCTTTGCAGCGAGTTGAAAGAATTTTTTCCTAACAATGCTGTTGAATACTTTGTATCCTATTATGATTACTACCAACCGGAAGCGTATATTCCCCATTCAGACATCTATATTGAGAAAGATGCATCCACTAACGATGAGATTGATAAGCTTCGCCACAGTGCGACTGCTGCGCTTTTTGAACGCAAGGATGTTATTATTGTTGCAAGTGTCTCATGTATTTA
>JAZOWR010000290.1:0-4780 GCA_045659345.1 Ructibacterium sp. | reverse complement strand
ATATTTGACCATTGGTCATCGCCGCCAAATTCCATCAAACAGTCATGTTCCTTGTAGAGTTTATAAAAGTCATAACCCTGCATAAGCATGTAGTTAAATTCAAGGAAAGAAAGCCCCTTTTCTAAGCGCGTTTTAAAGCATTCTGCAGTCAACATTCGATTTACTGAAAAGTGAACACCGACCTCGCGCAGAAAATCAACATAATTCTGTTTAAGTAACCAATCAGCATTATTCACCATTAACGCCTTGCCGTCGCTAAAGTCGATAAATTTGGACATCTGTACTTTAAAGTTATCGGCGTTTTTCTGAATTTCCTCCTGCGTAATCATAGGACGCATATCGGTTTTTCCTGTGGGGTCACCAACCATAGTGGTACCGCCGCCTAAGAGAATAATGGGGCGGTGTCCGGCATTCTGCATATGCTTCATGACAATCAGCTGCATAAAGTGACCGATATGCAGGCTGTCCGCCGTGGGGTCAAAGCCGATATAGAAGGTGATTTTTCTTTCACCAAGAATTTTTCGAATTTCCTCTTCGTGGGTCGTTTGTGCAATCAACCCACGCTCTTTTAAGGTATCAAATACATTTTGCATGGTTTTATCCTTTCTCTAACAAATTTATTCTTCGGTATTCTTGACACAAGTTGTAATATGCAACTCCTCTAACTGTTTGGCATCCACAGGGGAGGGGGAAGCATTCATCAATTCTGCTGCAGTCTGTACCTTCGGGAAGGGAATGACATCACGAATGGAATCGCAGCCTGCCATAATCATAACAAGCCTGTCTAGGCCATAAGCAAGTCCGCCGTGGGGGGGAGTACCATACTTAAATGCTTCCATTAGGAAACCAAAGCGTTCCCACGCCTCTTCTTTTGTGAAGCCAAGTGCAGCAAACATTTTTTCTTGCAGGTCGGTATGGAAGATTCGCAAACTTCCGCCGCCGATTTCGGTACCGTTTAGGATGATGTCATACGCCTTTGCACGAACCTCGCCCGGGGCAGTTTCCAGTTTGGGGATGTCTTCATCAACCGGATGGGTAAAGGGATGATGCTTTGCAACATACCGATTCTCGTCTTCATCATATTCAAGAAGCGGAAAATCCGTTACCCACAAGAAATTAAATTTGTTTTTGTCAATCATGTTAAAGCGTCTTGCAACCTCCAGACGAAGATTACCAAGAGCATCATAAACTACATTGTTGGTGTCAGCAATGATTAAAATAGCATCGCCAACCTTTGCCTGTGTCTTGTCAAGGATTGCCTGAACTTCGTTCTCTTTCAGGAACTTGGTAATCTGGGAGCGCAAACCGCCTTCTTCAACCACAATCCATGCCATACCTTTGGCACGATAGGTCTTTACATATTCGCCAAGGCTGTCTAAGATTTTACGAGTCATACTTTCACCAAGACCCTCGGCAACAATACAGCGAACGCTGCCGCCGTTTTCAATTGCGCCGGAGAAAACCTTAAATTCACAATCCTTTACAGTGTCAGAAATGTCAATAAATTCCATACCAAATCTGGTATCTGGCTTATCAGAACCAAAACGGTCCATAGCTTCAGAATAAGGCAGACGAAGGAATGGAGTTTTAACCTCAATACCGAGAACTTCCTCAAAGACGGTCTTTAAAAAGCCCTCGTTGATTTCAATAATGGTATCAATATCCGCAAAGGATAGTTCCATGTCCAGCTGGGTAAATTCCGGTTGCCGGTCAGCACGCAGATCCTCATCGCGGAAACATCTTGCTACCTGAAAATAACGGTCGTATCCTGCAAGCATTAAAAGTTGCTTATATAGCTGGGGAGATTGCGGAAGCGCATAGAAGCTTCCGGGATGCACACGGCTTGGAACCAGATAATCTCTTGCACCCTCAGGTGTGCTCTTGGTGAGCATCGGGGTTTCCAGTTCCAGAAAACCGTTTTTGTCAAAGTAATCCCGTGCAAGCTTGGTCACACGATGACGAAGCATCATGTTCCGTTGCATATCGGGACGGCGCAGGTCAAGATATCGATACTTTAAACGGAGTGCATCGTTGGTATCGATGTCTTCCTCAATATAAAACGGTGTTGTTTCTGCGCAGTTTAAAATACGAAGCTCGGTCACAAATACTTCAATCTCGCCGGTTTGCATCTGGGGATTGATGTTTTCAGGAGTACGGAGCAGAACGGTTCCCTCTACAGCGATGACATATTCACTCTTGAGCTGTTCTGCCTTTTCAAATACTGCTCGGTCAGTTTCATCATTAAAGGATAACTGGATGATACCGGTACGGTCGCGGAGTGTTACAAAGTTTACACCGCCCAATTTTCTATTACGGGCAACCCAGCCGGTTAGCGTTACAGTTTCACCCTGATTTTTTGCAGAAAGTTCCGCGCACAAGTGAGTGCGCTTTAATCCTGTCATGGTTTCCAATTGCATATATACAACCTCCTTGGGGTTTTCTACTTGATTATAGTATAAATTTCCTCAGGCGTCAAACCCACAATCTGTGATGTTCCATCCGCCATGTTTTTCAGTTCTGCCTTGCCGCTTATGATCTCATCATTACCAAGAACCATACTATATGCTGCACCTAATTTATTGGCATATTTCATCTGCGCTTTTATACTTCTTGAGCAAAGGTCTCGCTCTGCATGGCAGTTCTCTTTCCGCAACGCATAAACCAATTTTTGTGCGGTAATGTCAGCGTCCTCGCCGATGGCTGCGATGAAGAGTCTGGGTTGATTTGCAGGAACTGCAGCGTCGAGTCCTTGACTTTTCATAACCATTACCAGTCGTTCCAGACCAACAGCAAAGCCGATTCCCTCGGTGGGTTTGCCGCCAAGCTCCTCAACCAGACCGTTATACCGACCGCCGCCGCAGATTGTAGACTGTGCTCCGAGTGCGTCGGATGTAATCTCAAATACGGTGCGGGTGTAGTAATCAAGTCCGCGAACAATTCCGGGATCTATGGTGTAATCAATATTTACTGCATCCAGATAAGCAAGGGTTTTGGTAAGGTGTTCCTTACAATCGGGACAGAGATGGTCAAGCATTTTAGGCGCATCGTTTGCAATGGCAGAACAAACTTCAGATTTGCAGTCAAGAATCCGCATGGGGTTCTTATGAAGTCTGCCGTGGCAGGTTTCACAAAGTTTTTCCTCATGTGCGGTAAAATATTCGCGCAGCTTTTGGTTGTATTCCTGTCTGCAGACAGGACAGCCAATGCTGTTTAGGTTAAGTTTTAACCCTTGAACACCCAATCTTTCAAAGAAGGAGAGCGCCAATGTAATAACCTCAGCATCGGTTGCATCAGAAGTTCCGCCAAAACACTCAATACCAAACTGGTGGAATTCCCGCAAACGACCGGATTGAGGTTTTTCATACCGATAGCAGGAAATCAGATAAAACAATTTAGTTGGTTGCGGATCGGCATAGAGAGAGTTTTCGATAAAACTTCTCGCCAAAGAGGCAGTTCCCTCGGGGCGAAGTGTAATGCTTCTGCCGCCTTTATCCTCAAAGGTATACATCTCTTTTTGTACCACATCTGTAGTATCACCAACGCCTCGCTGAAACAATGCAGTGTCTTCAAAAACAGGAGTGCGGATTTCCCGATAGCCATAGGATGCACAGACCTCTCTGGCGGTTTGTTCTATGCGTTGCCAGAGGGGAGTGTCAGCAGGAAGAATATCTTCAGTTCCGCGGGGTTTATTAATCATAATCATTGCCTCCTTTGGTTGTTACTTGTTTAGAATATCACCCTGATTCGGATTAAATCTGCTGCAGACCAAGTCAATGACCTCAGCAACATCCTCTCGTCCGGCTTTAGTCTCTGAAGAGAACGGAAGAAGGATAGAGGAATCATCCAGCCCCAGTGTTTCATAGATCAGGGTTAAATTCGGTTCAATCTGGGATTTCTTTAATTTATCTAATTTGGTCGCTACAACAACAGGACTAAAACCAAAATGACGAATCCAGCTCATCATAGTAATATCATCCTTGCTGGGCTTGTGCCGGGCATCTACCAGTTGAATGACTTGAACCAGATTGAATCTGTCAGACAGATAAGTTTCTATCATTTTTGCCCAGCGTTCTTGTTCGGCTTTGGAAACCTGTGCATATCCATAGCCGGGCAAATCCACCAAACGGTAAGCCCCGGCAATGTCATAAAAATTAATGGTAGCAGTCTTTCCGGGGGTGCTGCTGGTTCTTGCTAATTTTGTGCGGTTGGTCAGACAGTTAATCAGAGAAGATTTTCCAACATTGGAACGACCCACAAATGCGACCTCCGGCACCAATGTGTCCGGGTATTGACTGGGTTTGACCGCTGTCAGCAAAAATTTTGCATCAATATAATCCATACATACCTCCGTCAGTTATTTGCGCTGTGCGCTGATTTGCGAACCTGGAAGCTCCTTCCCAACAAGCAGAGAATCTATGTAGGGGATCTCTTTTTTCGCATTTTCTTGTTTCGACAACGGCAGAAGTGCGTATTCCAAAACGGTGTCCATGTTTTTAGCAAAGATAAACTCCATACCGTCTTTTATTTTTTGTGGTAATTCTTCATAGTCCGGGCGGTTTCCATCCGGACAAATTACCGTTTTGATTCCCATTTGAAATGCGGCAAGTGTCTTTTCCTTTAAGCCGCCAATCGGGAGGACCCGACCTCTTAAGGTCACCTCTCCGGTCATGGCAATATAACGATTTACCGGACGGCCGGATAAGGCAGAAACGATAGCTGTTGCCATAGTAATGCCGGCAGATGGACCATCCTTGGGAATCGCACCCTCGGGCACATGAAT
>JAZOWR010000289.1:0-3570 GCA_045659345.1 Ructibacterium sp. | reverse complement strand
CATTTAGAAAGGATTGATTTTATGAAAAACTACATCTGTGGGGCACTCGGCATTGCCGGAAGTGCCATTGCATCCCTTTTTGGAGGCTGGTCTGCTTCCCTGACCACGCTCCTGATTTTCATGCTTCTGGACTATCTTTCCGGGCTGATCGTAGCGGGCGTGTTCCACAATTCCCCCAAGACTGAAACAGGGGCGTTGGAAAGCCGGGCAGGGCTCAAGGGTCTGATCCGCAAACTTTCCATGCTTCTTTTTGTTCTGATCGGTCATCGGCTTGGCCTTGCTGTTGGCACATCATACATCAAGGATGCTGTCTGTATTGCGTTCATGGCTAATGAGCTGATTAGTCTGGTGGAAAATGCAGGGCTTATGGGTATTCCTATCCCTGCCGTTCTGAGAAATGCAATCGACATTCTGAAGAAGAAAGGATCTGATAAGAATGAAGATCATCCCGTCGATCTTGGCAAATAATCCTTGCTACACCGCAGGGAGAAAAATCACCGTCAAGGGGCTGATGCTTCATAGCATCGGCTGTCCGCAGCCTAACGCCTCTGTTCTGGTCAAAGACTGGAACCGTGCTGACTACAACAATGCCTGTGTCCACGCCTTTATTGACGGGAACACAGGGGATATCTACCAGACCCTTCCTTGGAATCACAGAGGATGGCACGGTGGCGGCGCATCCAATAACACCCATATCGGCGTTGAAATGTGTGAGCCGTCTTGTATCAAATACAATCCCGATGGCTATACCTTCACTTGTTCCGATCTTCCCACAGCCCGTGCGGTAGCTCAGAGAACCTACAATGCCGCTGTTGAGCTGTTCGCCTATCTGTGCAAGGAATACGGGCTTTCTCCCGTTGTCCCCGGCGTGATCATAAGCCATACAGAGGGGCATAAACAGGGGATTGCATCCAATCACGGAGATCCCGAACACCTGTGGAAAGGCTTGGGGCTGCCTTATACCATGGACGGATTCAGGAAGGATGTCAAGGCGGCTATGAATGGCGGGTATTCCGATTCCGTCATTTATCGTGTGCAGTGCGGGGCGTACACTTTCCTTGAAAATGCCGAAGCACAGCTTGCCAAGCTGAAGAAGGCGGGCTTTGATGCCTTTATCACCACCGGCGGCGGTGAGGCTGTGGCGGGATCAGCTTCCACACCCACTGCCACTCCTGCCCCTGCTCCTGTGAAGGAAATCAAGGCTGGAAGCATCGTTCGGCTCCGCAAAGGAGCGAAGGACTACAATGGCGGTAGCCTTGCTTCCTTCGTATATGAATGGGATATGAAGGTCAGCCAAATCAACGGGGATCGTGTCGTTGTCACCCATAGCGGAGTTGTCATTGCGGCAGTCAGAAAGTCTGACTTGACTGTTGTGGGCTGACAAGTCCACAGAACGCCCACAGAATCCACGGAATTACCCGCACAGGGCTTTTGCAGTTTCTGAGGGTCAATGGATGGGCAGAATAAAAAGTTAATACAGCCAAAGGAAAGAGGGGTAGCCTTACGGGGCTACCCCTCTTTTTTGTTTTATGTCGGTCTTATGCACAAAATCTACGCCACGCAGCAACAGCGGCAGTTCTGCTCTTGTGGGTGCTGTCCTTGACTTTCTTGCCGAGCTGATTCCTAATAACAAGCCGTGCTGTTCCATCGGCTTTATCGGTGATGGAAGCCGTGCAACCACATTCTTTGTAATAAGTTTTCATAAATAATTCTCCTTCTCCCCGTATACCCGATAGGTCGGGCGTGTTGCTATTTTTCCGACTGCGTTTTATAACTATTCCACCATGCAACAGCCATTTCCGGCGTGTTGTATACGAAGCTTTCAATGGGGCAATTTGGGTTTGAACATCCCACCCTATACGAAATCATAATTTCATCTTTTATGATATACGGCTTTCTTCCGCACCAAGGACAGGGCTTTGCATCTTCAATAATCGGACTTGCCATGTTTCCACCTCCTTATTCAATCCATGTTTTGACGATGTTGTAACCATGAGTAGAAAAACGGGCAATTCCGTCCTTCGCTTCGGATTCGGATTTGTACTGGCTGTAGATGCACACATTCCATTCTTTGCTTCCGTCTGTCAGGGTTGCCATTGCTCTAAATAACTTTTTCATGGTGTTGATCTCCTTTTGTTTGGTGTGGGCTTCCGTGCCCCCTCTGTATGTCTATATTATATACACAATGTGTATAAAAATCAAGATGGGATATTGCACAAAGATTTGCCTGCTTTCTTGTGTATTTTGTACACAATGTGTATAAGCAAAAGACGAGGCCAGAGATATTTCTGGCCTCGTCTTGGTTTGTTCACTTGTGGTCTTCGGGGATCAAGCCCTCTTTCTTGAGCTTGTATTCGATAAGGTCGGTCACGTATTTGGGAGCTTCTCGATCCCCCAACTCCCACGCTTGGAGCGTTCTGTAAGGGATGCCGAAATACTCGGCAAATTTCGCCCTCGCCATGCCCGATGCGGTGCGGAGGGATAGGATTCTTCTTTCACCCATTATTCTTCCCCCTCTTCCTCTTTGGGTAGAGGCTCAAAGGAGAACATACAGACATCACTTCCGCTGATGAAGCCCAGTTCTCCATCTTCCATCTGGTCATAGTCACCGGAAGAAATGAAGAAGACCGTTGCCTGTGCCAACTTGGAACCGAGGCGGTGGGTGGTCGGCTTCTGCTTCATCATAGCGGTTGTTGCTTCTTCCTTGGTATCAAAGATGTCGATCCGCTTGTCATCGTGATCGCACAATGCCCAATATGCCTCTTCGGGGGTCTTGTGTTTTGTGGGATCGAACTCAAAGGTTTCCTTGCGGACATCGTACTTAATCATTGTTTTGGTCTCCTTTCGGTGTGGGGCAGTGGCGGTGTTTAGGAATCATACACACCGTATTCGGCGATCTCTTCTTCAGTGGCTTCGTGCATCTGCTCCATGATTTCTGCCTCAGACATGCCCCATTCAGATGCAAGCCTCAGAGCCTCCGCACGGTCAACGCATACAGCATCGGAACCGCCAAAAAAGCTGTCGTTAAATTCGGGATTGGGGAAATAGTAAGTCTTCATGATTTTGGTCTCCTTTGTGTTGATTTGGTGGGCTTCCGTGCCCCTCTGTATGTCTATATTATACTATATGGTTAACCATATATCAATTCGCAAAATAGACAAAGTTTTATAAATATTTTTGTGTATTTTGTATATGGTAAACCATATAGATTTGGTGTATAATATCAAGCAGAGAGGAGTTGATACCATGCCAACAGAAGCACAGAAAAAGGCTGCTGCAAAATATCACAAGGAAAACATTGCAAGCCTTGCTTGCCGGGTGAAGAAAGAGCAAGCGGAGCAATTCAAGGCATATTGTGAGAGCAATGGAACAACGGCAAATGCCGTCTTGCGTGAATTTGTTCTTTCATGCATAGAGGGCATGGAAAAAGGACAGGGGTGATCCTGTCCTTTTTGTGCGTATATACAAAGAAAACGCACGGCGTGTGATTCCGTGCGTTTTCCGTGTGTTATTTTGTCAGGTGTAACTGGACAGTCTCTGTTGAAATAGTCCAGTTACACCTGACTATTA
>JAZOWR010000288.1:0-2793 GCA_045659345.1 Ructibacterium sp. | reverse complement strand
GTCCTTGTCGTTGGTAAAGTAGTCCACCTCGTAGGCGAAGCTGGGTGCGCCCTTGTACTTAACTTCCTCACCGAGCCACTTGGCAATGGTGAGTACCATGCGTTTGCGTTCCTTTCCGGGAACATTGAATTTGATTGTCATTGTGAGTACCTCCTTGTTTTTTGGTAGTCACATATTACCGTCAAGTGCGACATATATCCAGTTATATCTGCACATTGGGATGTAGATTAATCGGCCTCATTATCGGCTTCCTTTTGTGTACACCACACAATGCCGGAAAGCACAAAAAACACGCAAGGCAAAGCCACGCCGTTGCCCCACATCTTATATTCGGCAGCATCGGAATGTGGATCTAAAAGCCACTTCTTAATCTGCTTGAGGGTCTTGGGCTTTGTGGATGTACCCATAATCTTGCGGTGTGTTTCAAAGACATCGTACCAATAACGGATATCATCCATCGTAGGTTCTTCGATGCCGAGGTCATCGCACCACCAATCCGGGAAACCTTGGAGTCTGGCACATTCGGTAGGCGTGAGCCTTCGGACGGTATAGGTTGCTTCAACTACACCATTGTGGTGTCCGGGGCAAGTTCCGTTCACGAGAGTATTGCCACAATCCTCAAGGAAGTACTGTCCAACATCACGAGTAGCGGAGGGGTCAAATCCATACGGGGTGGCAACCGCACCAGGACCTTTTGCCACGAGAGTCGGCTGCGTTTCTTCGGATACGGAAGGTGTGAACTGCGCGTTCTTACCCTGGTTAAAAGCATCTCTGCCAATACCATAGACGGGTTCGGTTACCACAGTTGCATCTTTATAATCCCTCGACAATAATGTCGGTGCCATATCCTTTGATACTTGGGCATAGCTGCCCGTGGTCATTGCATAGACAGCGTGGCGATCAACGGTGTTTAAGGTGTACATCACGTCGGATTCCTTATAGCCATCTCCCTTGTGTGAGGGGCGTGCACCGTTGCCTTCAATGACAATTGTACCGCCTTCAACACAAACGGCAGGTTCGCCACCGTGGGTGCAAGCAAGTGTCGGAGAAATATTCTCGCTGACACTGCAGGAACTCTTCCCACCGCCTTGGTCTACACAGACCACAGCAATACCACCTTGATTGCAACCGGGGTTTCCACCGTTGCCGTCAAGGGTGCGAGAGGTGTCTGCCTCATAAATCCCGCTGTGAGGATTTGCAGACTTCATTGCGTTGCTGTCCTTGGCACTGATACCATAAGCCTGGATGACACAGTTAAAGTGGTTTTTATCCGGCATTCGCTGATTTCCGCCTGCGTTGTGTGCGGTTAAGGTAGAGACAGTTTGACCACCATCCCAGGTGCAAGCATCACTCATAACGAGAGGCACGTTGCCACCGCCGGTCCCCATACGGGAAGTGAGGGTCTGTACTTTATCATCATCCGAAATGGTAACACGGCTGTCAGCGGGATGGTTTTCTAAAGCAACCGCAGCCGGAACAACTCCGGCACGAAGCGTCGGTGAGGTTTCCTCTTCGTAGCCAATGGTTCTGCTTTTAGCTGAATGCTCAGTGCAGAACCCGGCAGATTCCATCACTACGGGTGGATGGTGCGCCTCGGCTCGAAGCGTTGCGGTTACATCATCAGTGACATCCATTCGGTTACCACCCTGGTCGTTTAGACAGATGCTTGCCGTTCCAGTGCGAAGCGAAGCACAGCAGGCAGTTCCTTTCCACGCACGGAAGCTCTCCGAAGAATACCTTGACAAGCCTTCTGACTTAAAAAGTATGTCGGGGGCACTCCTACCTGCAAAATCTGCGACAAGGTAGATCCGGCGTCTGCGTTGGGGGACTCCCCAATATTGAGCATCGAGAGTTCGGTAAGCAACACTGAATCCGTCTCCCATGTATGCGTCTGCGTAAGGCCATCTGCCTTTTTCAGGCATAGGCACCTCGGTGTCCGGCTCTGCGATACCGATGACCGCTCCGAGGACGGCTTTGAAGTCTTCACCGCCGTTTGAGGAGAAGGCGCCGGGGACATTCTCCCACACGATGTATCTAGGGTATTTGCCATTCGTGGCACACCTCATTTCCTTAATGATGCGGATGGCCTGGTAGAACAGCACGGATTGCTGTCCCTCGAGCCCAGCCCTGCGTCCGGCAACGGACATATCGGTGCAGGGTGAGCCAAAACAGATAATGTCCACGGGTTCAATCTTCCCGCCATCCATCTGGGAGATGTCACCGTAATGTTTCATAAAGGGCAGCCGCTTGGTGGTTACCCTAATAGGAAACGGCTCGATTTCCGAAGCCCACACAGGAGTGATGCCGGAAAGCAAACCGCCCAAAGGAAAACCACCCGAGCCATCAAAAAGGCTACCCAGGGTGAGTTTTTGATTCATATCTATCCCTCGAATTTCATATCAAAATAAAATGCGACTTCCGGGAACTCTTTCTCGAAGTCGCACACATATTTATAACAGGCACTGTCGAGACCATTGCTGATCGCAAATTCTCGCAGGCTCTTTTTCTTGTAGAACCCAGGCTGATTACACCATCTTGCGATTGTGATATACAAGCCTCGGTAGGGACTATCCTTATAGCGGTTGAACCGCATCACATACGGCAGGCACCTATGACGCATTAATATTTCGATGCGTCGAAAAAGGTCGAAAATATCTTGCTGCCAAAATGCTCTGTCCCATTTATCAGTACGGTCAAAACCGCAGAAGCAGTAAAACTTCATAACAGCGTTGGTGTACTGGCGGGCAAGTATAATTTTCTGTTCGATGATTTCGGCATCGGCAACGTTATCGA
>JAZOWR010000287.1:0-4553 GCA_045659345.1 Ructibacterium sp. | reverse complement strand
TGCAGACATGACAGAGGAGATACAAGCATGATTTTATTGGGTTCGATTTTAGGAGACAGATGCTATCGTTTCTGGAGTTCTTCATACAGGGAACTCGCTAAATTCTGCGAGTATCTTGAACCTGCCGGAATCGATCAGCCGGATGATCTTGAAGATTACATTCTTGATATGACCGATGATTATGAATACAGAATCGAAAACGGGATGACTCCGGAAGAAATGGATGACGAAGAAGGCAATCCGGCTTTTGAACGGTTCTGTTTGCAGCTTATGATGCCGACTCCCGAACAAATCAGGAAAATCAGAAAATGCAAAAGCAAACTTAAGCTGTATCACGGCATCAGACTGTAGTTGAAAATTCCGCAAAACATTTGTACAATTACCGAAAAATCCGCCGCAGAGCGGATTTTCAGATCACGGAGCTGTCATGTTTGAATCAATTGTAATCAGGTCTCTTCTGGGCGACGGAGAGTATTTCAACAAGTGCTTCGGCATACTCAAAGCCGAATATTTCAAGAACATTGGGGATCAGCAGGTATTCAGGCTGATAAAGGAATACTACGGCAAGTACCACCAAAAGCCCCAGAACGTTGCCTTGGTGGCTATGGTAAAGGACGTTCCGAACGCTGAAACCCGAAAGGCCATCGTGGAATCCCTCAAAAAGGTGGCCGAAACAGAACTCAATAACAACACGGAATTCATGTGCGATGAAACCGTGAAATTCATCAAGTCAGCTATATTCTTCAAAGGTCTGGAAATCGGCTCCGAAGGACTGATGAACAAAGACGAAGCCAAGATGAAAAAGGCGCAGTCCCTTATGGAGGAAATGAATAAAGTACAGATCGACTCTGACTTGGGCATAGACTTTGATGATATAGAAGAACAGATTGAATACTACTCCAAAAGGGAATTCGGCATCAAAACCCGGCATAAGTCCCTGAACAAGAGATTAGGTTCCGGCTTTCTTCCGGGGACTCTGAATATTGTTCTGGCATCTCAGGGCGTGGGAAAATCCCTTTTAATGTGCGATCTGATTTCCGGGATGCTGTCGGACAATAAAAACGTTCTTATGGTTTCTCTTGAAATGTCCCAGAACGAAATGATGAAGCGTATACATGCCAACGTGTTCGACATTGACATCAACACTTTCCGGGATTTGTCAAAAACCCCGGGGGAACTGGAAAATCTTGAACGTCCGGCAACTACAAAGGATCAGATTCTTGCGGAGTACGACAAGCTGAAAATATCCGGAAAATGCGGAAAACTGTTTATAAAAGAATATCCCGCCGGAAGTATGGGAGCCTGCGCCTTGCAGGACTTAACAGATAAGTTCTATACAGAGAAGAACATAAAATTTGACATTGTTTTTATTGATTACCTTGGAATAATGAAATCCGATCTGGTTTCGGCATCGGCGGGCTTGTATTCATATATTAAATCCATAGGCGAAGAAGTCAGAGCGTTTGCTGTCAGGAATCAGATCCCGGTAATTACGGCAAGCCAGTTGAACAGAAGTTCTATCAATAAAATCGACGGCGTGGATAATTCAGCGGTTTCGGACTCTTACGGAACATCGGCCACTGCGGATCTTATGGCAATGGTTTTGCAAAACGAGCAAATGAAGGAAAATTCAGAGGTGGTCATAAAAATAACAAAAAACCGCTATACCGGCATAACAGACTCATTCATGATGCGAGTGGACTACCCTAAGATGCGTTTCTGCGAGATTGCGGAAAACGAAAACGCCGATGAAAGCACCCTGACTTCCTTCACATCCGCTGAACAGAAAAAGGAAGCTGATGAAACCGTCCGGAAATCTGTTATCGAGGATTCAAAGGCCAATCATGCCGCTGCCAAAAAGCATGACGCTAAGGCTCAGAGTCTTACCGAAGATGAATTAACAAGGCTTCTGGGTCTATGATTTTGCTGAACGATGACTGCCTGAATGCCATGCCGGCTCTGCCGGAGCATTCGGTTGACATGATCCTCTGCGATCTGCCCTATGAGGTGACCCACAACCAGTGGGACACTATAATTCCGTTTGACAGACTCTGGAAAGAATACGAACGCCTCCTGAAACCGAATGCTGCCTGCGTCCTTTTCGGGCAGGGACTCTTTTCGGCAAAGCTGATCATGTCAAATCCGGAGATGTACCGGTATTCGCTGATATGGGACAAGGAACGGGTTACAGGATTCCTGAATGCCAATAGAATGCCTCTGAGATGTCATGAGGATATTCTGGTATTTTACGAAAAACTGCCGGTGTACAACCCGCAGATGACTCAGGGTTATGCTCCGTCTCATAAGAGAGGAATTAAAGCGGAAGCAAAAGGTCTTCAAATGGGCAAAGGCAAAATATACGGGAAATTTACATTCCTTAACGAAACTCCGGCTACGTCCACAACGGACAAGCATCCGACTTCAATCATCAGAATATCAAACAAAGTTCAAGACAATCTGCACCCGACTCAGAAGCCCGTGGAACTGCTGGAATATCTGATAAAGACATACACGAACGAGGGCATGACGGTTCTTGACAACTGCATGGGAAGCGGTTCAACGGGCATTGCCTGTCTGAAACAGAACCGGGAGTTTATCGGAATCGAAAAAGACCCGGTGTACTTTAAGATCGCCGAGGAACGGATTCAGAAGTTCAAAAACGCCATGATTACGGAGTGGTAGCTTTTCCGTCCGATGTAAATATCATAAACAACCCGAGTTTTCAAAAAGGATTTGAAATGATATTTAAAAAATACAGAGACATAAAGCATTACATAGACTCCGTCTATGAGCATGACAAAAGCATCAAGCCCGTCAGGGATTACGTTGACAAGGCTCTTTCGGATGGTTTTAAGCTTATCAGCTATCAGTTCGTGCAGAAGAAGGATTACAGAATTGATGTTTACGGCAGGATTAAGCCGATTCTGGGCGAGATGTACGATCAGGCCGAGGAATACCTTGACAAGGCCGGAAATGCCGTAAGTTCGCATATTGTAACGTTTTTGGGCAAGAGACTTCCGGACGGAACCTATATCAGCCCCGAAAACATCGTATTCAAGATTGAACTGACCCCTTTTGTCAGAAATGAGTATCAGAAGCTTACCGCAGTGGAACTCATTGAGGTCAATTCTTTAAATGACGTGAGGATGTTCTAATGTTTAAAACATCATTTGACTTTGTATTCAATACTCTTAATGAAAAGAGAGTAAATCTTCTGTCCTATAAAAACATCAATTCTTTCGCCGGTTTTAAGCTGGACGATGCCGCAGCGATGCAGATGATTCAGGATATTGATGATTTTCTGGAAACTGTCAAGGATATGCTCAGGAAAGGCGATGTGTACATTGAAATGCACAACAACGCCGATGAACCCCGCAACGAAGCCGGGATTGACTTAAAGTACATTAAGCTCCTCGACCATAATCACGGTTCTGAGAAAAGCTACTTTGTCATGACTGCCGTCAATGCCGAAAAGCTGAATCTGGTGGATTTGCATAACGTCAATGTTTACAAAGCCGGAGACGTTCTGTTTGTATGCGAAGTGCATTATATGCCTCTGACAAAAGGCTATATCCTGTTCAGACCGGCGGTATTCAACAAGAACTAAGAGAGCCAAATGGACGAATACAGGGGCTATCAGGACGCAAAGCAGAACATCCTTGAGTACATCAACGACAGAGATACGTTTAATCGGGTATATTACCTTCTGAACGAGAATATTGATATTCTTGACAGAATACTTAATACAACGTATAAAAACTTTGATATGGTGGACAAGGCTTTGATTCTGTCGTTTACGGAGCATCTTAAAAAGGTGATGAACGAAAACGTCAGCCATGTACGGAAACCGGAGTGATTCCGGCCTCCGGGATCTCCGACTACACGCAGAATCTCATGGCAATGAACCTTGCCTGTTTTTCCCAGTAGCCCAGCATATCGTCTATCATAGACAGATATCCGTTCGAGGTCAGGGATTCCCTGACGTTTTCAAGGCAGTCCACCACTTTAGCGGCCAATTTCTGAGCGGTATCAAACACGCTCTGCTCAGAATCAAGATCCTGTATCTTAATAAAGGAACCCGAGCTTCTGTTTAAACTAAAAGGCACAACCGCTAAAGAGTCCGTATCCTTGTTCAGTCCGGCGTAAATTTCCAGAATAGTATCGATGTCGTCCTGAAGATGCTTATAGTATTCTTCAAAGAGTTCATGAGCAGTAAGGAACGAAAGTCCGTAACTATTGACATGCAAAAAGATAAAGTCATTCCTTATGGTATTAAGAGAAAGACATGAGTTTTCGATTTCGTTAAAGTTAGTCATATAAAAATCTCCTGTATAATTTATATATGTATTTATAATTAAAAAATCCCTGAACCTTGCGATTCAGGGACTGATCTTCTTACTTGTGGTTTACTTGATTTTGACAGTAAGGGCTTCCCTCACGTCCGGAGTCCGGTACTCATTCAGTTCTGATTCAGTAAGAACTCCGGCTTTTAAGCAGGCGTTAACATTTGAAGTGTTAACTGCCTCTTTTACGCAATTGACCAAGCCCTTGTT
>JAZOWR010000286.1:0-2459 GCA_045659345.1 Ructibacterium sp. | reverse complement strand
TAAGGACCCCGAGCCGACCGAGCCGCCCGAGGCGACCGAACTGCCGGAGCCGACTGAAAAGCCAGACCCCGATGCGACAGAGCCGCCGATACCGACGCCGACACCAACGCCGAAGCCAACGCCTATTCCGTCAAAAAAACCAGGCAAGCTGCTGGTGGTTCTTGACCCGGGTCATAATTATAACATTACCGACACCGGTGCAACGGGGAACGGTCTTAAGGAGCAGGATATTACATACCAGATTGCCGCCAAGGTCAAACCGCTGCTGGAAGCGAATGGTTTTCAGGTTATCATGACCCGTAATAGGCTGGAGGATAATGTTGCTACCGAGTCGACCAGTGCCAGTCTGAAACGCAGGGCAGAGATTGCAAATGAAACAAAGGCGGATTTGTTTTTGTCGATTCACTGCAATGCAGGCGGTGGCAACGGTATTGAAACCTACTACTATGAAGAATCCGAAGAAGGAGAAGTGCTCGCCAAGGCTATTCAGGAGCATGTGGTAGAAAGTGTGGGGCTGGAGGATCGTGGTGTAAAAACTGCGGGTTTTGCTGTACTCCGCTATACAGATATGGTGGCAGCACTTTTGGAAACTGCCTTTATTGATTATGCAGAGGATGCAAAAAAACTGAGCAGCAATCAAGGGCAAAACGAATATGCTGTTGGTATTACAAAAGGCATTTGTGCGTATTTTGGACGAACCTACAAGAATTAAACTGCGGACACCTTGATATTGGGTGTCCGTATTTAGCAAGGAGGATTCCTATGAAACCAGCGATAAAAAAACCGGAGCTGCTGGCACCTGCCGGCAACCTGGATAAATTAAAGAAAGCCTTTGTCTATGGTGCAGACGCTGTTTACATCGGCGGGGAGGAATTCTCGCTGCGTGTTGCTGCGGATAATTTTTCCATGGATGAAATTCGCGAAGGTGTTGCTTTTGCACATGAACGGGGAGGAAAGGTTTACCTGACCGCCAACATCATTCCTCATAACAAAGACATTGAGGAATATAAAACCTATATCCAAGAGGTAAAAAACACCGGGATTGATGCGGTAATTCTCTCGGATTTGGGGATGTTTGCCGTAACCCGACAGCTTGCACCGGATTTGGAAATTCATATAAGTACCCAGAGCAATAATGTAAACTACGAATCTGCAAGGATGTGGCACAGCATGGGTGCAAAGAGGGTGATTCTGGCACGGGAGATGTCCCTTAGGGAGATTCAGAAAATTCGGGAGTTAACGCCGGCAGATTTGGAGCTGGAGGCCTTTGTTCACGGTGCTATGTGCATCTCCTATTCCGGCAGATGTTTGCTGAGCAATTATATGGCAGGCAGAGACAGCAACCAGGGAAACTGTGCGCATCCCTGCCGGTGGAAATATTATTTGATGGAGGAACAGCGTCCGGGTGAGTATATGCCGGTGTTTGAGAACGAGAGGGGCACCTTTATTTATAACTCCAAGGATCTTTGTATGATAGAGCATATCGACGATCTTGTTGCCTCCGGACTCAGCAGTTTTAAGATTGAGGGCAGGGTCAAGTCGGAATATTATGTTTCGACCGTGGTGAAAGCATATCGTCAGGCCATTGATGCATATTGGAAGGATCCGGAAAATTATCAGTTTGATCCGGAGTGGCTGGCAGAATTGAAAAAGGTGAGCCATCGGGATTACACCACCGGATTTTACTATGGAAAACCGGGAGGAAAGGAACAGCATTACGAAAACAGTTCCTATATTCGCGAATATGACATGCTGGGTATTGTTGAAGGGTATGACCCAAAGACCAAGCTTGCAAAGGTGATACAGAAAAATCGCATTATTAAGGGCGATAAGGTTGAGTTTCTGCGCCCGGTAGGCAAGTTTTTTGCACAGACCGTTGAGGAGATGCTGGACGAACACGGAGCACCGCTGGAGGTTGCCAACCGCCCGCAAAGTGCAGTCTTTATTAAGATGGATTTTCCGGTACAGGCAGATACCTTTATTCGGAAAAAGAGAGACAAAATTTGACGAAACTCCCAAATACTGACCGCCGTTTTGGCTTGACTTTTGCGCAAAATGGTGATAAAATCAATAATGTGTTGGTATATGCTTCAACATTTTATATGGTAAACAATTAAAATCTATATATTTCTAGGAGGAGTTACTTATGAAAAGTGCAAGACGCGTACTTTGTTTGATCTTGACAATTGCAATAATGGCATCCTGCATGGTTTCTGTTGTTTTTGCAGATGATGCCGCAAAAACCGGTACATTTAGCGATGTGTCCGCTGATGCAGCGTATGTAACTGCAGTAAAAACACTGAATTTGATGGGAATTATCAATGGGTATCCCGATGGTACTTTTGGTCCTGACAAAAATGTTACCAGAGCGGAATTTACAGCAATGCTGATGCGGACCCTGAACTATGGCTCTTTGGGTTCTACCAGTGCAAAAGATCTTCCCTTTACCGATATCAGCG
>JAZOWR010000285.1:0-2888 GCA_045659345.1 Ructibacterium sp. | reverse complement strand
CGAAAAAAGTGCTGTCTGGCCAAAGAAAGCCATCCTTTATTTGTTTTCGTCACGCCCTTCACCTACCTTACGAAACCGTCGGAAGTTAAACAGCCCATCCAACATACCAAGGAACATCAATATCTCAGCAATGAAGCCGATTGCCAGACCTCCTATCGCCAACACTGCTATATAAATTCCCGTCCGCACATAGCCGGAAGAAATTTTTTGGCTCAGTTTATCATCAATCAGTGAAAATCCGCAAACGCCAATAAAACAATCTGTCAAAAACGACAAGTTCTTGAATGCCGCTGCGTAGACGGTTACTCCTTGGTTCATCAACGCCACCAGCGAGAGTAACAGTGACAGATAGCAGACTGCCCTGGGGGCATGCATTTGAGAAAAGGGGAGATATCCCACCTTAATCTTTTGTACCCTGCGAAGTATAAAGACAGCAACCGCTACTGCAGCGTACCCTAACACCACAGAGCTTGCAATCAACATCGAGGGCAGATATAACAGCAACAGTTCTTTAACCATATCAAAGCTCTGATTCAGGGAATGAATGATATCTTGCTCTTTCATTCCCATCTCCAGCACCATTTGTTTGCTGCTTGCAATGGTGCTGTCAATCATAGCCACTATTCCGTTGCCACCGGACGCCGCATTGATCAACCATACCTGTATCAATACCCCCACAAGCACTGCGGCAGCAGAATAAATGACGGTTTTTACAAATCCCTTACGATGGGAAATTCCATATCCAATCATTACGCCTGGCAGCAGGTTGACAACACCGAGCATCAGCGCCGTAAAAAAGTCACCGGCTATGATTCCCATCACCAACACCGAAGCCACTGCGGCAACCGCCGTCACCTTAAGTCCATCCCTCAACGCCAGAAATACCATCGGAAGCCCTGCTACCATTACGGCAATCGTTGCAAACATGGGGAAATACACTGTTATGGTCAAAAGCAATACCGACAACGCTGTGCAGATTGCCCCATCTGCAATCGCTTTTATTTTTCTGTTATTCATAGCTTCTCCTTTTTCCCTTCCATCCAAGAAAGCAAAGCCTTTAGATCTCCAAAGCGTCTTTCAAGGAGATGGTCTTCATCAATCCCCTTGCGGAGCATTTGGCACATCGACTCGTCAATCTGTGCAAAGTCAACACCCAATCGACTGCATAGTAAATAGGTCTGACCAATCAGCCTTGCACCGTCTTCGGCAATCCTCTGTGCGGTTTCGCTGTCAGCCTCTGCTGAAATATCCCCAAAAAGGTCGGTCAGATTTTGCAAAATTTCTACTTTTAAAAGCTCTACCGCTTTGATGTTATTGGCAATATCAATTTCCATAACAACCGTTCCTTTTCTTACAATAGTTTATTATAATAGCATACCAAATTTTTGCTCGTATTTCAACTGTTTTTTCATAAGAAAGGGGACTTTTTTTCTCATCCATCTTTCTTTTGTGTATTTTTTGCTTGAAAAAGGAAGAAAACTGTGATAAACTAGGCAGAGATTATGCGGAAAGAAGTGACTTTGGATGAAACGAATGATTACCATTCAGGATATCTCCTGTGTAGGAAAGTGCTCTCTAACGGTAGCGCTTCCCATTATTTCCGCTGCCGGAATTGAGGCCTCCGTTCTGCCAACCGCTCTGCTTTCTACCCATACGGCGTTTCCAAAATTCACCTTTACCGATTTGACAGAGGAACTACCCTCAATTGTGCGTGTGTTTGAAGAGCTGCAGCTGGATTTTGATGCCGTTTACACCGGCTATCTGGGGTCCTTTGCACAACTTGAATTTGTCGAAAAGTTTCTGGATGACCGCAAAAACACCAATCCTCTGGTGATTATTGACCCGGTAATGGGTGATCATGGCAAACTATACTCAGGTTTCACTCAGGAATTTGCAGATCGAATGGCTCAGCTTTGCTCCCGTGCCGACCTGCTTCTTCCCAACCTGACCGAAGCGTCTTTTATGCTCCATGAGCCTTATTTAGAGAACTATGACGAAGCCTATATTCGGGAAATTTTAGTGCGGCTTACGAATCTGGGTGCCAAATCTGCCGCCCTGACCGGTGTAAGTTTAAAAGAAAACCAAATTGGATGCTACTTCTATGATTCGATTACCAAGACCTATCACAGTTATTTCAACGAAAAGCTTCCCTCTATCTATCATGGTACCGGAGATGTATTTGCATCTTGTGTGACCGCTGCCTATCTGCGGGGCATGAGTGTTCCGGACGCATTGTCTCTGGCGGTAGATTTTACCTTAGAATCCATTCGTGCCACCATGAATGACCCGAATCCCCGAACCTATGGTGTCAATTTTGAAGAGGCATTGCCCATGCTGATTGAAAGGCTGAAACATGCATAAAAAAACACCCGGCAGATGCCGGGTGTTTTTTACATTTCATAATCAACAGCTGCACGGGAAGCACAAATCTTGCGAATAAATTCCCGAACTTTTTGGTGCTCCGGATGCGCATCGTATGCTTTAAGTGCCTCCATGCTCTCAAACTTGCTCACAAGGCACGCATCGTATTCTCCGCCGTTTTTATTGATACCTACCTCAGCCTCCAAAAGTTCCGGAACTACGCCAAGAAGAGCTTCCAACCGCTCCTTCATGATAGCTGCATTCTCCCACTTACTTTTTCCTTCTGCTTCTTCTTGTAATTGCCAAAACACAATGTGACGAACCATATGCATCGCCCCTTTTACATTTTTCTTATCGTACCACATTTCCTTTATTTTGGCAAGAGACTGTCTTTTCAATTATAGATACTTTTTCATATGGCCCAGGGCATTTTTTTCCAGGCGGGATACCTGTGCCTGAGAGATTCCGATTTCTTCAGCAACTTCCATCTGGGTTTTCCCTTCAAAAAACCGAAGTTTTAAGATATG
>JAZOWR010000284.1:0-6547 GCA_045659345.1 Ructibacterium sp. | reverse complement strand
CATCTTTCGGCTGGAACATGTAGACAAACCCCAGGTGCAGGGTGCAATTATCTCGTCGGTAGTTCCTGCCCTCAATCAGACCATGACTGCGGCGCTAAACAAGGTTTGTGGCATTACTCCGATGATCGTGGGACCCGGCGTCAAAAGCGGGGTAAACCTGTTGGTTGATAACCCGCAGCAGGTAGGTGCAGATTTGGTTTGTGCGGCAGCTGCCGTGGCAGAGCTTTATCCCACCCCTGCCCTGATTGTAGATATGGGAACTGCGACCAAACTAACCGTTTTGGATGAAACCGGAGCTTTTCGCGGGGTGTCTATCGGACCTGGCGTCCAGATGGGAATGGCAGCGCTTTCCGGCGGGACGGCACAGCTGCCCCAGATTAGCTTGCATGCGCCCAAAACCGTAATTGGAAAAAACACGGTGGAATGTATGCAGTCCGGTGTCGTGTACGGCAATGCCTGCATGATTGATGGAATGGCAGAACGGATTGAGGAGGAATTCGGCATGCCCCTTAACCGAATAGCCACCGGCGGAATTGCCAAGTATATCATTCCCCACTGCCGGCTTGACTTCACGATGGATAGAGACTTAATTTTAAAAGGACTTTATTTTATCTATCAAAAAAATAAATAAAAAATAAATCAAATATATAAAATTTTTATGCGTTGCATTCCAAATGGAAGCGACAGCAAGGAGGAATTTTTATGTCAAACACAAACAAAATGTCCACCAAAACCTTGGTGCTGGGCGCAATTTTAACCGCTCTGGTCTTTTTGCTTCAGTATCTGGGTGCATTTGTCAGACTGGGTCCGTTTTCTATTTCTTTGGTGCTGATTCCGATTGTCATTGGTGCAGCAACCTGCGGGGTAGGAATCGGTGCATGGCTGGGTCTGGTTTTTGGTGCAGCGGTTTTGCTCTGCGGAGATGCGGCAGCATTTCTGGCGGTTACCGTTCCGGGAACACTGATTACGGTTCTGGTTAAGGGCGTGCTATGCGGTCTGTGTGCGGGACTGAGTTACAAGGCGATTTATAAGCTTACCGGCAAAAACCTGCCGGCGGTGCTTGTTGCGGCAATTGTATGTCCTGTGGTGAATACGGGGGTCTTTCTGCTTGGATGTCTTGCGTTTTTCATGGAACCCATTACCCAATGGACAGCGGCGGCAGGTCTTGGCGCTGATGTAGGGAAGTATATGATAGTCGTTCTGGTTGGCGGCAATTTTTTGGTGGAGCTGGCGTCTAACATGATTTTAAGCCCGATTGTTTCCAGACTGTTAAGTGTTAGAAAGAAATAAAAAACAAAAATCCCCGACCGATTGGTCGGGGATTTTGTTGTTTTGGTTAGATGGCACGAACATTAACTGCACGCAGTTTGTTGGCGTCCTTGGGATCCGGCTCGGTCTCGTAACTAACTTTCTGACCCTCTTCCAGAGTCTTAAAGCCGTCTGCGATGATAGCGGAGAAGTGAACGAAAACATCGTCACCGCCGTTGTCGTCGGAAATAAAGCCAAAGCCTTTTGCGGGGTTAAACCATTTAACTGTACCTTGATTCATGTTATGGTACCTCCAGATAGAATATATTTGTATTCCGTGATGAAACATGCGTTGTACATTTATAGAACAAATCCCACATCGCAGGCAAACACAAAACCATGCTTGCAAGGATTGTGAGTGCAAAATGTTATCTTGAATACAAGGAAAGTATAGCATACACTTCCAGAAAATGCAAGTCTTTTTTATAGTAAAGAAAAAATTTTTTATAGGTATAAGAAGAACAATTTGACAAATGAAAGATAATCTGGTATAGTGTTCTTGAATTTTTAAACAAAGAAAGGAACGATGAATTTTGGACACATTGCCCCCGCAAGTGTTACTGTTGGGACTGGGAATTTTATTGGTATTGGGTTTTGTGACTGCATTTGCCAAGCATGCAAGCGTAGTCATCCGTGACAACCGTTTGGTTGCTTTGGCAGAGGAGAAGGCATCTGCAAAAAAACTTCTCCGTCATCTTGATCAA
This sequence comes from Ructibacterium sp., assembly GCA_045659345.1. Taxonomy (GTDB): domain Bacteria; phylum Bacillota; class Clostridia; order Monoglobales; family Monoglobaceae; genus Ructibacterium. The sequence continues at coordinate 4,535 of JAZOWR010000284.1, read as the reverse complement.
GAACCTGCAACGGTACTTGGCGCGATGGAAACGGTTGGATACATTACGGCAGCGCTGTTTACCGTGCTTGCTACAGCAGGCTATCTGTCACCGCTGATGGGTTGGTTGGCATCTTTTGGCATGAAGCCAGGCCTCTCTCTCTTGTTGGCAGCAGGTGCAATTTTGGCTGTGCTGGATGCATTTTGCTATATGGTGTTCTGGGAACAGTTGCCCAAACGCCTTGGTGCTAAGTATGCCGAACCTGTGGCGATTGCTTTTTCCGGATATACCCGGTTTATTACACCGATTGGAAAACTGTTTTTGTGCATCCCCACCGTGATTGCCAATCTGGTTGCCCGTTTGTTTGGCGTCCATCCTCATGATTTAGAGGAGGAGGTCACCGAGGAGGAAATCCGGATGATGGTTGACATGGGTCTGGAAAGCGGCGCTATTGACGATGATGAAAAAGAGATGATTCACAACATCTTTGAGCTGGATGATAAGCCGGTGGGAGATATCATGACCCATCGAACCGAGGCGTGCATCCTGTGGATGGAGGACAGCCTTGAGGATTGGAAAGCGTTTATTGACAAAACCAATCACACCAGATACCCCGTCTGTGACGAGGATATAGATAATGTAGTGGGCGTGGTGAACTCTCGGGACTTTTATCGTTTTATGCTCAGTGGTGGGCAAAAAAGCAATATTCGTTCCATATTCCGTCAACCCTATTTTGTTCCCGATAGCATGAAGGCGGACGAACTCTTCTCCCGTATGCAGCAAAAGAATACCCACATGGTAGTGGTTCTGGATGAGTATGGTGGTTTTCAGGGCCTGGTAACGCAGGAGGATTTGCTGGAAGAAATCGTAGGCGAGCTTTACAGCGAATATGACGAACCGGAGAAGGATAAGGATATTTTATATCTGGATGAAAACACATGGAAAATCAAAGGAGCAACCCTGATTGAGGATGTGGAAAAGGAGCTTCGGATTGAGATTCCGGAGGGAGATTATAACACCTTTGCCGGATTGATATTGGATGCAATTGAAACCTTGCCCGAGGATGGGGAAACTGTGGAAACCGAAATTGGAAATTTGCAGATTAAGGTAACCTCTGTTCAGGAGCATCGAATTGAAGAAGCTATTGTTTGTCTCAATCGGGATTTGAAAACGGAATCCGATCAAGAACAATAACATAGAAAAACCCTTGCCCTTTAGGCAAGGGTTTTTTTATGTAGATTGTTGACAATGGGGGGGAATCTGTGCTATATTTATTTTGATTATGCTCGAAATTAATGAAAGGTGCGTACCAAGGGCGAAACCGCTTATTGCTTTGAAGATTGCCTTAGGGATGCAGCTATATTAATAAATAATATGTATAGGAGAGATTTTATGATTTCTGCAATTGCACTTTTTGTTGTGACCTATGTACTTATCCTTGCCTTTGGTAAATACAGAACCTACATTGCTCTTGCTTCAGGTGCAATCTTTGTTCTAACCGGTATGCTTCCTCTTTCGGAGCTGCTTTCGGCAATCGACTTTAATGTTCTGCTCATGATTATTGGGACTATGGGACTTGTTTCCCTGTTCACTGAGAGCAAAATGCCGGCAATGCTTGCCGATATGGTGATGGAAAAAGTCCCCAATGTCAAGTGGGCAGCGGTTTCTCTGGCATTGTTTGCCGGTATCATATCAGCGTATGTTGATAATGTTGCAACCGTACTTATGGTTGCTCCTATCGCGCTTGCTATATGCAAAAAGCTTAATACCAATCCTGTGTCCTTCATCATTGCAATTGCTGTTTCGTCAAATCTTCAGGGAGCGGCAACCTTGGTTGGTGATACCACGGCAATTATGCTTGGCTCAGCACTCGATATGAGTTTTCTTGACTTTTTCTGGTATAAGGGAAGACCGAGTATCTTCTTTGCGGTAGAGCTCGGCGCTGTTTTGTCGGCACTGATTCTTCTTTTTATATTCAGAAAGGAAAACAGTCCGATTTCCCAAAAAGAAGAACGCACCAAGGTAACAGATTTTGTTCCGACGATACTTCTTATTATGGTTCTGGTTCTTTTGATTGCTGCATCATTCATCCCCGAAAAACCGGGCATAACCAATGGTGCAATATGCTGCATTCTGCTTTTGATCGGTCTTATATATACGGTGGTAAAAAACAAAACACTTTCGGCTGTGGTAGCCCCGCTTAAGGAGATTGATTTTCAGACGATAGGAATCCTTGTGGGAATCTTCCTCATGATAGGCGGTATATCATCAATGGGTGTCATTGATGCCTTGGCAAATCTGCTTGCCAAAACCGGCGGCGGAAATATATTTGTGCTGTACACGGTAATTGTTCTTGCCTCGGTAGCTATTTCTGCATTCATTGATAATATACCCTATGTTGCAACTATGATTCCTGTCATTGCAGGCATTGCGACGGCACTTAATATTGATGCAACACCCCTTTATTTTGGACTGCTCTCCGGCGCAACGCTGGGCGGTAACTGTACCCCTGTGGGCGCTTCTGCCAACATTACAGGTATAGGTATCCTTAAAAAATCGGGATATCAAGTATCCAACGGCGATTTCTTTAAGATTGGAATTCCGTTTACACTAGCGGCAGTGATCCCTGCATATCTATATGTTTGGTTGATGTACGGGATTTAATCTGCTTTATTATAAAACAGTTGCTCGTCAGGAATGCTCAATAGGTTAAAGGAGCATATAATATGAAAAACGATTTTTTCTTGATTATCCGCAAGGAAGTACTGCCCCTCGGATGCAAATGTGGATGGATTAAGGCGAGAATGAACTTAAATTAAAATTGCAGGAAAAAAAGGCAAAATCATTGCATAGCAGGATTTTGCCTTTTTTTATTTTGTGTTTGTTTTATTCTTAAAACGCTCTTTGTAAAACATATATGGTAAAACATATATGCGCGTTCATAAGAATTCAGGCGGGATTGTTTGTCAAACGGTTCTCCTGACGAAGGGATATGAATAAATATAACATCATCGCCCTCTTTTTTATATTGTTCTTTCAATTGTTCCGACAGATAGATATAAAAGAGCAGGTTTAAAGTACATATATTAACATGATAAGCCTTGCTGATTTCCTCTAAAGAAGTCTTTATCGTTTCAGGACCAAGTTCTGAATCCGCGTAAAACGAATCAATAAGATAATTAAAATCAGCACTGTCCTCGACACACAAAGAGACAGATAAAATTTGTTCAAATGACTCCCTAGGATAGTTGTATGTTTCTAAAAATTTTGATACCAATTCTGTCATAAGCGGCTTCCCCCTGAATGGTTTTATCACACATTTATCCTAGACTATCCCATGGTAAATGTCAAGTGTTACAGCCATTGACCTAGAAGGATTCAGACTTTTAAAATTAGGAATTTGGAGGTACTGTCTTGACATGAAGCTATGACTATTTTATAATATTTATCAAGGCAATGTGAGTATCATTAGATTTGCATTGCCGTCACAGAACCCATTGAAAATGAAGAAAAAGCATAGACAAAAAGTCAGTAAGTAAAAACATCAATTTATGCGGAGGTATACAAAATGAGGAAAGTGGAATTTTTGGGTAAAATGCCTGACCCCTTTCAAAAGGCGGACGGAACAAGAATGACACCTGAAGAATGGAAAGAAAAAAAGGCCGAAATTCGGGATATGGTGGTTGGTTATGAATATGGCGGAATGCCTCCAAGACCCGAGTATGTAGACTTTGAACGCATCAATGTGGGAGCGGGCGGAGAGACGACCACATGGTACAGGGTAAAGGCAGGCAAGAAGGATAAGTATATTACCTTCTATCTTGAAATCATGAAAAATAAATCAGACGATGAGAAACATCCCGTTATCCTGACGGGTGATGGCTGTTATCAGAATCTGGAAAGCGATACGATGGAAGAGGCATTCCGAAGAGGGTATGTCGTAGCCAAATTTAATCGATTAGAGCTTGCCAACGACACACCGGAACGAAAGGGCGCCCTTTATGACCTGTATCCGGAATATCCTGAGTTTACTGCTATTTCTGCGTGGGCATGGGGATACACCGTTTGCATGGATGTGTTTGAAAAGCTTCCCTTTACGGACGAAACAGAGGTTGGAATCACAGGACATTCCCGGGGCGGAAAGACAGCTATGCTTGCTGCAGCTGTAGATGAACGCATAAAATATGTGTGTCCCAATAACAGCGGATGCCACGGAGCGGTTTCTCACAGATGTTATGTAAAAGACCAAGGGGATGATAAAATAACCTCAGAAAGAATTTCCGACATGATCGTGAAATTCCCCACCTGGATGGGCCCCAAACTTTGGGATTATGCAAATAATGAGGATAAACTTCCGTATGATATGCACTATTTTGGTGCGCTCATTGCACCGCGCTATTATCTGCAGTGTGAGGGTATGCAGGATTACTGGATTAATCCCATAGGTGCATGGCAAAATTTCTCCGCAGTTAAGGAATGTTATAAATATCTTGGTTGCGAGGATAATGCAGGTGCATGGTTCCGTCCGGGTCGACACCGTCACAAACTTCCCGACT
>JAZOWR010000283.1:0-1569 GCA_045659345.1 Ructibacterium sp. | reverse complement strand
GGGTCACGAAGACTTTTGCTGTCATTGTCCTTGTGTTCCTCATAGTCCAGAATGACAAACTGGCGTTTCAGATTTTCGAGTGTTCCCCGAACCACTTTGATGTACATTGGCTTTTGCTTTGTACGCCATTGTCTGAGCTTCTTCTCCGCTTCTTCTGCATCCAGACCGTCAATATTAGACATTAGACCCAGTTTAGGGGACAACCCATCCGATTTATCTTTCTTCTGGATAAGAGAAATTCTGTTCCAGTTTTTTAGCCGTTTTTTGCTTTTGTTATTCATATACAGAATCCGCATAACACGCAGCACCACACGCCGCTTGATAACCATCGCCGTTTCTGTATCAGCAAAGGCAAACTCTTTTGGCAGCTTCGAGGTGTCAAGATAGCTGTTTGGAACATTGATAACCTGGCTTTTATCATGGGCATATGCGTATAGATTGTTTATGCTGTTTAGGTAGTAAAAATGTCCCAGCGTGTTTCCAAACTTCTGCACAGAAAGCAGGGGTGTTTCATCCGCTAATTCATCCTTAGTCTTATACTGAAGGTGAATCAAAGACAGTTTTTCTATTGCCACATCAATACGGGTAATGCTATTTGCTGTTGGTGCTTTTCCTCTGTTTCCAGACAGCAGCATATCAATCCAACGGGTAGAGAACATTTTGATTCCGTTGCAATGTAGCGTATAAATTGCATCCATAACAGCCCATTCAAATTGGTCAAGGCTCTTGTCAATGGTTAAACCAGAAACAGACCAGAAATCAACCGTCCAGTTTTCGCCCTTTGTGGTGTCAAACTCTCTGCTGTCATATACTCCTGGTGCAATATCTTCCAGAATATCCCCATTGTAGTCGAACAGCTTCCGCATGATAAGCGTGTTATTCAAATACTGCATCTGAAGGGGAATCTCTTTTGGCGGCTCGTCCAGGTTCATAACATAATCAAGGGCAGCGTTCAGTTGGGCTTCCTGTTCGGGTGAAAGCTCATAATCTCGTTCGTAATCGCTTTCTTTCAGAACACCCATTTCGTAAAGATGTAGCAGCGCACCCTCGTAAGCATCCATGTTGCCATCTGCAAGAAGCTGAAGAAGCTGCCTTTGGAAAGCTTCACCAATGTAATCCAAGCGCATTACATATTCAATTTCGCTGCGTTCAACGCCCGATTCGATTAGTTGACGGATTTCCTGGTCAGTCATTGCGATACCTCCTTGCAGGGGATTTTTCTATAGCTTAGAAGAATTTAGAGTTGCATGGGTAGCCATGCCTAAAGTATATCATGCAGCATTGTTTTCTGCAAGCAACAAACGCAACATGCGAAAAAGGCTGCCCCCGTTGTGGGAGCAGCCTTTATCTATTCGACAAATTGGAATTGGTCAAATGCTTTTTACTGGATGCAGTTCAATATATCCTCTTGTGCCGATAGGCTCTAATTGAATACGGGGGTTGCTATCATCCCAAGTATATCCAATACTTTGAGGGTTGTACTTTTTGATAGCGTCCCACATCTGCAGAATAGCTTCTTCAAAGTTCTCCTCTGCAAAAGGTTCACTTTGGAACATAATATATTTGCAT
>JAZOWR010000282.1:0-1768 GCA_045659345.1 Ructibacterium sp. | reverse complement strand
AAGCAGCAGAGGATGTAGCTGAACTCTTAGAGCGTACCGAGGAAGGCGCGAGTCTATACCGGGCGCAGGCGGAAGAATGTTCCACCGAGCAGATTCTTTATGCGATAGAAGTGCTCAGCGAATCTCTTGCTCGGGCAAAGTGGATGGCAACGCCCCAGGTGGCTGCAGAGGTAGCCATAGTGAAACTCTGTAAACCTGAATATAATGAGGAACCTGCGGCACTTCTTGCGCGCATTGAAAAACTGGAACGAATAATAGCACAAGGGGTTGCGGTAGCAAATCCCAAGACCGAGCCTGCTGTGCCGGACATAGTGAAGGAAGACACCGTAACACACAAGGTAACACCGAAAGAAGAAGCTGCCTTACCCGAAACATCCAACCCTGGGCAGGGAGAGAAACCGCAACAGAATGGCGAGGTATGGGAATTCTGGGCGGATGCCATGCAAGAAGTCAAGGCAGAAAGCAAGCTGCTCTATGCCTTTATGAGCAATGCCAAAGGCTATCTTTTAGGCGATGTAATAGAAATTGAGCTTTCCAATCAGGTGGCGTATGACAGAATTGCAACGCCTAAGGGTTTGGAATATTTGGGAGCACTCTTTAGCCGCATTGGCGGACAGCCGCTTAGGGCTGAAGCTTATCTTGCGGGCGAGCGCGAAAAAAAACAGGAAGAAAAAAAGGCAAGCATTTATGACCTTGTCAAGAAAAAAGAAATACTTGGAGATACCCTCCAAATCATAAAAGACTAGAAAGGGAGCGATGATAGTGGCAAAAGGCGGATTCCCCAGAGGAATGGGAGCACCCAACATGAATCAAATGATGAAGCAGGCTCAGAAAATGCAGGAGCAAATGCTGAAAATGCAAGAAGAAATGGAAGAGAAGAAGTTTGAAGCAACTGCCGGCGGCGGAGCTGTACGCGTGGTTGTTTCGGGCAAGCGCGAGGTTTTAGAGGTTGAACTCAAGCCGGAAGTGGTTGATCCTGATGACATTGAGATGCTTCAGGATTTGGTGGTTGCAGCCATTAACGAAGCGCTTCGAAAGCTGGAGGCAGACAATGCCTCTCAAATGGGACAGTTAACCGGAGGACTCAATATCCCGGGACTGTTTTAAGGGGGATAAAAATGATACAGACGATAACAAGCGGTGCAGTTACTGCAAGCATTGAAACCGTCGGCGCAGAACTGATGTCCCTGACCCAAAACGGCAAGGAATATCTTTGGCAAGGCAACCCAGAGTTTTGGGAAGACCGTGCGCCGGTTCTCTTTCCGGTGGTAGGTCGATCTAAGGATGATACCCTAAACATCAAAGGTAAGGACTACCCCATGCCATTTCACGGCTTTGCGCAATATACAGAGATGGATGTGACCGAGAAAACGGAAGACAGCATCACCTTGAGCATGACGCAGAGTGAGAACACCAAAAAATACTATCCTTGGAGTTTTCGATTCTCTGTGACATATACCTTAAAGGGAAAAGAACTTACCACAACCTATCGGGTAGAAAATCAGGATACAGAATCGTTACTCTTTGGTTTGGGCGGACATCCCGGTTTTCACCTTCCTATGAATGAGGGAGAAAAGTTTGAGGACTACTGTTTGGAATTTGAGCAGGAAGAGGTACTTCTGTCTAATCGGGTTTTGGATAGTGGGTGTATTTCAGCAACACAAAAGAATTTGCTTTTGGACAGAGATCGCGTTTTGCCGCTGCACCGGTCATTGTTCAATCACGATGCCATTATCTTTGAGGATATCAAGTCTAAATCCGTTAAATT
>JAZOWR010000281.1:0-11872 GCA_045659345.1 Ructibacterium sp. | reverse complement strand
CAGTTTTCAATTGCCGCAAGCAGGGTTGCATTCTTAAAGAAATCGCCGTCATCAATAGACTTGGTGATTCGGGTCAGCTCCTGATATACAATTCTGCCCGCACCGATGTTGGTGTGTCCAACCTCAGAGTTTCCCATCTGTCCCTCAGGAAGTCCCACATCCATGCCGGATGCGTGAATTACGGTATGGGGACAGGTTGCCATCAATCTGTCCATAACAGGGGTGTTGGCAGAATAAATGGCATTACCCTCATGGCGCTCGTTCTCACCATAGCCATCCATAATAATCAATGCATAAGGTTTTTTGCTCATTTGTTATCCTCCTATTTTGCTGCAGCGACAATCACAGAGAAGTCCTCTGCCTTTAAACTTGCGCCACCAATCAATCCGCCGTCAATATTGGGTTTTGCCAAAAGCTCGGCAGCATTGCCGGCATTCATGCTGCCACCGTACTGAATACGGATTGCATCTGCAACCTCTGCGCCATACAGGTCTTTGATGGTGTTGCGGATGATACCGCAAACCTCGTCTGCCTGTTCTGCAGTTGCGGTCTTGCCGGTGCCGATTGCCCATACAGGCTCATATGCAATGACAACCTCTTTGGCTTCTTCTGCTGAGATACCCAAAAACGCAATCTTGGTCTGGCGGCAAACCGTTTCTGCGGTAATACCTTGTTCTCTTTCCTCCAGGCTCTCACCTACGCATACAATCGGGATAAGACCTGCCCCGATTGCTGCTCTGGTTCTCAGGTTAACCGTTTGGTCGGTTTCGCCAAAGTACTGCCGGCGCTCAGAGTGTCCGATGATGACATACGCTACACCGATTTCTTGCAGCATATTACCCGCCAATTCGCCGGTATAAGCACCGCTTTCTTTAAAGTGTACATTCTGGGCACCAACCTTGATGTTGCTGCCGTTTAATGCATCCAATACGCCGGGAATGCACACTGCAGTGGGGCAAATCACTACATCACATGTCGCATTCTCAACCTTTGCCTTTATCTCGGCTGCCAATTCTTTTGCTTGCGCAGGAGTTTTATTCATCTTCCAGTTGCCTGCAATGATTTTCTTTCTCATGAATTTTCCTCTCCTTCTAATATCGTACCAAAAGACCGAATGTAATTCGGTCTTTTGGATATGTCTTATTTATTATTAAGTGCAACTACGCCGGGGAGGTCCTTACCCTCTAAGAATTCCAAAGATGCACCGCCGCCGGTAGAAATGTGGCTCATCTTATCACCCAATCCTGCCTGATTTACTGCGGCAACACTGTCTCCGCCGCCAATAATGGTGGTCGCATCCAAATCTGCCAGCATGGTAGCAATTGCGTTAGTACCCTTTGCGAAGTTGGGCATCTCAAATACGCCCATCGGTCCATTCCAAACTACAGTCTTTGCATCCTTGAGTGCTTCTTTGTAAAGTTCAATGGTCTTTTCGCCGATATCCAGACCCTGCCAACCGTCTTCAATGCCGCCTCTTCCCACGGTCTTGCTTTCTGCATCGTTGTCAAATGCCTTGGCAACCACGGTATCTACAGGAATCAGGAGTTTTACTCCTTTTTCCTCTGCCTTTGCCATCATCTCTTTTGCATATTCGAGGTAGTCTTCTTCCAGAAGAGAATCGCCTACCTCTTCGCCCATAGCCTTCATAAAGGTGTATGCCATTCCACCGCCGATAATCAAGGTGTCTACCTTTTCCAGCAGATTATTGATGACCGAAATCTTAGAAGAAACCTTAGAACCGCCCAGAACTGCAACCAAAGGTCTTACCGGATTGTTCACGGCATTGCCAAGATATTCAATTTCTTTGTTAATAAGATAGCCGCCAACTGCAGTATCCAGATATTCGGTTACACCCACATTAGAGCAGTGTGCACGATGCGCAGTACCAAATGCGTCATTTACGAACACTTCTGCCAAAGATGCCAGTTCCTTGCTGAACGCTTCTCCGTTCTTGGTTTCTTCTGCACGGTATCTGGTGTTCTCAAGCAGAACCACATCGCCGTCTTTCATAGCAGCAACGGCTGCTTTTGCGTTTTCTCCAACTACGGTGTCATCCGCTGCAAAGACTACCTCTTTGCCCAGATGCTGAGATAAACTCTTGGCAACCGGCGCCAAAGAAAGCTCCGGCTTGGGTTCGCCCTTGGGTTTGCCCATGTGAGTGCACAGGATAACCTTTGCACCGTCTGCAATCAACTTTTTAATTGTGGGCAGCGCACCGATAATTCTGGTCTCGTCAGTAATTTTGCCCTCTTGAATCGGAACATTAAAGTCGCAACGAACCAGAACCTTTTTTCCCTTTACCTGAATATCATCTACCGTTTTTTTGTTCATGATAACTACCTCCAAATATGATATGATACGCCCCGCATAGGGCTAATCCTATGACAATTTTTTACCTGACTTCTATTGTAGCCTATTTTTAGAAAATTATCAAGTCTTTTTCTATGGTTTCTTGTTAAAAAATTCACCATATTTTTCTATTCTTTTTTGAAGTTTTTCGTCTCATTCATTGACAAATTTCATCATAGTTGCTATAATATAGCCATTCTATAAGTATTTAGGAGGGGTTTGCTTGAAATCCAATATTCGTACCAAAGATTTAGTATTGACCGCGCTTTTGATCGCCATTGGCATCATCATCCCCGTTTATTTCAGTTTCTTGCGGGTTACACTGCCGCCGGCATTCACTGCCACCATCATGGCACATGTCCCCATCTTTATTGCAATATTTATCTCCCCCTGGTCTGCATTGTTTGTTGCGCTTGGGACTACGCTGGGATTTTTGTTCACCACCCCACTGGTGGTTGCGATTCGCGCAGCATCTCATGTCATTTTTGCCCTGGTGGGTGCATGGATGATTCGCAAACGGTACAATCTGGTTTGGATTGGCATTGCAACCGCTTTGCTGCATGCAATATTTGAGGGTTTGGTGGTTTATTTGTTTATCAAAATTGGTCTTACCCCCGCAACAGAAGGTACCCCTGTTCTGGTTACCGCCTTTTATGTTACCGGCATTGGAACTCTGCTCCATGACATTATCGACTATGTCATTGCATGCGGTGTTGGCTTTGCGCTTGCAAAGGCAAAGATGATTCCCGCTCTGCCTCCTATTTGGAAAAATCGCTAAGATTACATATTGAGGAAAACAAAAAGCACTTGCAATAAGCAAGTGCTTTTTTCTTGGCGTGCCGCAGAAGATTCGAACTCCCGACCTTCTGATCCGTAGTCAGACGCTCTATCCAGCTGAGCTAGCGGCACATATTCAATCGAACTTGGTTATTATAACACGCTTTTATAGAAAATGCAAGTGTTTTTTTAAAATTTTTCATATTCCTCTGGAAAAAAGAGAAATCTTATGATAAACTATAGAAAAAGGAGGGGTATCCATGCAGAAACGAAACTATCAAAAAGAACTGGATAAGATTCTCGCAGCCTTAACCACCACGCCGCGTTTGCTGTTGCATAGTTGCTGTGCCCCCTGCAGCAGTTATGTATTGGAATACCTAAGTCAATACTTCGCCATCACCGTGCTTTATTATAACCCCAACATCTCTCCCAGAGAGGAATACGAACTGCGTAAGGCCGAGCAGATTCGACTGATTCAAGAGGGGGATTGGAGGCACTCTGTCAGCTTTCTTGACTGCGATTGGGACAATGCTGCCTTTCTTTCTGTGGCATCAGGTTTAGAAAACGCCCCTGAGGGCGGCGTACGCTGTTTTGCCTGCTATCGGCTACGGTTAAACGCTGCCGCCAAAGCTGCCAAGGCAGGAGACTTTGACTATTTCACCACAACACTTAGCATCAGCCCGCTTAAAAATGCGGAAAAGCTAAACGCCATCGGCGAGGAACTTGCCGTCCTCTACGGTGTTACACATCTTCCGGCAGATTTTAAGAAAAAAGAGGGATACAAACGCTCTGTTGCGCTTTCACGCATCCATAACCTTTACCGACAAAACTATTGCGGCTGTGTGTATTCTAAGAAAGATGCAGCAAAATCTGAGCTGCAACCGTGACACTCCGTTCCTGATACAACAGCGCTTCCAGATCGGGAATGTGATGCATCAGCGTCTCTTTTTTCCGGAACAGCTCTCCTCTGTGTTGATACAAAAATGCTGCAGTGCCCGATACTGCACGGGCATTTAGATACCTTTCTCCATTGCGTATGACCGAGTCAAGTGCTCGGTCTTTTTCTTTTTGGCCTGAGAGGGCAAGGATTGCATAGGCGGTTTGTCCCTCCCGATCGTTCACGCCCTGATAAATTCCCCCGTCTGCGCGAATATTCCGAATCAAAGTCTCAAAACACTCACTTATCAGTTTCTGTCTTTGCCGGACGCTGCGTACCGTTTCTCCAAAGATAGTCTGTCGCTGAAACCCGCCGCTCTCTCCCAGAGAAAATGTTACCACGGATGCGTCTTTCCCACCCGTTTGAGGAATTGCCAACACGGTTTCCCGAGTGAGTACGCCGTATCTTAAACTAATCGTTTCTATCTGCTGTTTCACCGTCTGATACGAACCCCAATCTGTTCGCATCAAAAGTTCCTCCAGTTGTGTGCATTTGGCTCTGCCGTAAATTCGCTCTGCAATGGGAAGACGCTCCTTGCGTTCCCCTTGCGTAACACACACTGTTTCTTTCACAACTCCGTCCTGATAAACGGTAAATTCCGTCGGTATCTGTCCACTTGTTCGAAGCACTAGGTCCATGTAACCGTCTTGGGCAATATTGCTGTCCTTTACAATCAGCACATCCTTTACCCCCTCTTGCAAAGACACCTGAACCTCTGGCGGAGAACACATCCACCGAATAACGGCCGCCTCCATCTTCCTTGCAGGAACCTCCTCAGGATAACAATGCAGATGCTCACCCAAGCACCAGCTGGCACCAAGAGAGGTGCGGGATATATTTCCAACTGTAACCAGATGAACTCTGGGCAGACCCTTAACCAAAGGCAGTTCTATCCCTCTCCCTGCAGAGAACAGAATTACTGCGGTATCCTTTTCCACGGTCTCTGCTGCCGAGCAAAGCAATTCACGCACCGTTCCCCCTGCCGGAATCTGCGTCAAGACAGAGAGCAGTGTTTGGTATGCGCTTTCGTTTGCCGGAACAAAATCCGAAAACACCGGCGTCTCCCAGCTTCCCACCCGTACCTGCACCGGCGTACCCATTGGCAACGCCTGCAACGCACGGAAACAAAGCTCCCTCACTGCAGAATCTAATCGCCCATCGCCCGCCCAGGATGAATCCAGCAGCAATAGCGCCTTTTTCTTTTTTTCTTTTCGATATACCGCAGGATTCTGAGAAAACAACCGATACACACCAATGCTCTCGTCCCAGGTTTCCTGTATCAAACAGCTTGATTTTCTCTCACTTGCAACCGTAAGCACAAAGTCCCGACCGGAAAAAAAGGTGGCAGAAACACAGCCGTTCTGCTGTTCTGTCGGATGACTGGCATGCACCAGCGCTCCGTCAAGATAAAGGGTAAGATTAACAAGACAGGGTTCTTCCTTGTCTGCCGTTTTTGGGGCAATGCCCAGCGGAAACACCAGTTTAGCTTCCTCTCCGCATCTGACAAGGGGGAGAAACAGTTCCACCAAAAACCGAACCGATTCGCCCATGTTAAGCTCCTGCCCCTGCAGACAATAAAGGTCAGGTGCTATCTGTGTCAGACAAACACCATCTGCCCTTAGGCTCTCTTCGCTTACAGAAAAGAGTTTTGCCCGTACCAGCTGTGCATCCTCATTTAACATCTGCAGCCCGGTAATCTCTCCTCCGCGAGGAACAGGGAACACATATTGAGGCAATACCCTATCCTGCCGGGTATTGACAAAGACATATTCTACCGTCAGATATGCACGGTCAAGTTTGATCTCGCCATGGACTGTAATTTGTTTCAGCAGACTCATAAATTTCCCTCTCCTAAAAAATTCTATTCGTATTGTATCTTACTTTGCTAAATTATGCAAGTCGCAGATTCCCTTGCGCAGCTTTTTGACTGCCTTTTTTTCAATGCGTGATACATAGGAGCGGGAGATGTTGAGTTTTTTTGCAATTTCGCGCTGGGGCAGGCAGTGTCCGTCAATCAACCCATATCGAAAAATAATGACCTCCTGTTCTCTGCGATTTAATTCTCTGCGGATATTTTTATAGAGTTGTTTTACCTCAATATCGGTATTAATGCTGTCAAACACATCTTCTCCTTCTCCGCTCATTACATCAATCAGCATAATCTGATTCCCCTCTTTATCTGTCCCAATGGATTCGTTGAGGGAAACATCTCCCTGTTCCTTTTTTTTGGACCGAAACAGCATTAGAATTTCGTTTTCGACACAACGGGCGGCATAGGTGGCAAGTCGTGTCCCCTTTTTGGGATTGAAACTGGAGATTCCCTTGATCAATCCAATTGTCCCGATGGATAGCAATTCTTCATGCTCCTGCCCGCAGCCACTATACTTTTTTGCAATATGAGCGACCAATCTGAGATTGTGTTCAATCAGGGTATTTCTTGCCTCCATGTCCCCATGAGAGAATCGTTCCAGACACTCCCGCTCCTCTGCCGCCGAAAGCGGCTTGGGAAAGGAATTTCCGTTTGCAATATACGAAAGGAGCAAGGTGACCGACTGTAAACACTGCAATAAAAAACCAAGCATACAAACACCTCCAAAATACTTCCAAGGTTATTTGTATGCTTGTTTTTGTCCAAATTTGCAAGTCCCTAATTCATCGAATTTAAATATCTCTGCATCACTCTGCGGGCAATGGGCGCCGCATTAGAACCGCCGGCACCGCCATCATACTCCAAAAGTACTGCAACGGCAATCTTAGGAGCTTCTGCCGGTGCATAACCCACAAACCACGCATGATCTTTGCTCGTTTCGTTCTCAGCGGTTCCGGTCTTTCCCGCTACGGTCACGCCGGAAATCCGTGCGCTGCTGCCTGTTCCATTTTTGACCACACCCTGCATCAATTCATCCAGATACACCGCACATTCCCTGCTCATCGTTGTATTGAGCACCTCAGGGCGGGTAACAGAAAGGGCAATCCCCGACGCTGTTTTCACCGAATCCACCAGATACGGCTGCATCATTTTTCCACCATTGGCTACCGAGGCTCCCATCATCGCAACATGAAGGGGAGTCATCAAAAGCTGTCCCTGACCAATGGATACCAGTGCAGCATCTTCGTTTGACATCTTTTTATACTCAATTCTGCTCTTGCTGACCGCAGTATCAAAGGAAAATCCCTTGTTAATTCCAAACTTTTCTGCGGTTTCGTTGACCTTGTCTGCTCCCATCTCATAACCCAGGGTACAGAACACAAAATTGCTCGAAAGCTCAAACCCACGCTTAAGCCCTATCTCCCCATACTTCTTTTTCCCGTAATTATCAATCTTGAGTCCGCCTTGGGTAAAGGTTCCGGTATCCTCAAAGGTCTGGGCAATCCTTCCCGTTTCATAGGCGGCAGCGGCAGTGGCAATCTTGTAGGTAGAACCCGGCGCATATAGTCCCTGGGTTGCCCTTGCCAAAAGAGGTGCATCCTCCCTTTCAACAATGGTAGTCCAGTTTTTTTCCAGGCTCACCGCATCGGGAGCAAAGTCCGGGTAGCTAACCATGGCAAGCACCTTACCGCTTTCCGGCTCCAGCGCTACCACTGCGCCGTTACGCTTGCCCAACTGCTGATACGCATATTGCTGCAAGTCATGGTCTACCGTCAGATGCAGGTCATAACCGGATCGAAGTTCGTTAAAGTTGATGGTTATGTCGCCATGTCCCAAAAGTTCTTTATCATATGCCATCTCCAGTTGGCTCTTTCCGTAAACCCTGGAATAATATCCAATCAAATGACTGTAAAGATTCCCTTTCGGATACCTCCGCGTACGGCTGTCGCCATCTACTACGGTTTCCGCCAAAAGGACTCCGTCCCGATCATAGATGTTTCCGCGCTTGACAAATTTTTCATCCTCCCATTGCCGCTTATTATAAGGGTTGCCGGCAACCTCCTGCGCCTCAAACATATTAAAGTACAAAAGATAGGTTATCAGCGACAAGAACATAAAACAAACCACGACCAGAACATGAATGATTCGCTTGTTAAGAGAATGTCCGCTTTTTTCTTTTTTATTTATCACAATTGCCGCCCCTTTCCTCCTTGGCGGAAATCGCCTGAATGATACCCAATGACACAAAGTTCACCACAATGGAGGTCCCTCCGTAGCTGACAAAGGGAAGTGTGATACCGGTCAACGGAATCATTTTAATCACGCCACCTACAATGATAAAGGTTTGTACCGCAAACATCAAGGTCAGCCCCAAGCCCACCGCTTTATCATAAGAGCTTTTTGCGGTAATGGCAATCTTGAAGCACCGATAAGCAACCAAAAAGAACAGCAGAATAATGGCAGCACCACCAAAGACGCCCATCTCTTCACAAACCGCCGCAAAGATAAAATCCGAATGCACCTCGGGAATATATCCCGGCGAACCGTTACCCAGACCTCTGCCAAAATAATTGCCGGAGGCGATGGCAAATAGGGATTGGGTGATTTGATAGCCAGTATTGGATATATCGTCCCAGGGGTTGAGCCATGTGCTGACCCGAACCTGAATATGATACAAAAATTGATAGCCAAGGATTGCGACCAAAAGCGCAACAGCAACATTCATCAAAAGGAATCCGTAGTTCTTTTCATACACATAAATCATAAAAATATAGATTGCAAAAAGAACTAAAATGGTGCCCCAATCCCGCTGGAGTACCAAAAAACCAATAAAAAGATAGGTTGCCAAAAGGGTTGCCCATTTAGGCGGAATACGAAATACCGGCTTGTCCCATGAGCCGGAATAATAACATGCCAACAGCATAATAAACAGAATCTTGGTAATCTCTGCCGGCTGAAAGGTGAAATTACCAAAAGAAATCCAGTTTCTTGCGCCATTGATGGTCTTGCCAAAAATCAGTGTCGCAAGGAACAATCCGGTTCCCAACACAAAGTAGAGAATCCAGAGTTTATTCCAAAAGCGAATATGATAATACACAAGATAAGAAGCAAAAAACGCAATCCCCCCAAGGGCGACCCATACAATCTGGCGGATACCAAAGTCCAAATTTAAGCGACAGAGCAGGAGCACTCCAATGGTGATCAGCATGCACGCCATCAGCATAATGAACTTATCGCCCATTCTGCAAAGGACAATAACCGTATACATCAAAATAAACAACCCCAATAAACCTGCTCCCACATAGAGCATGTTGAGGTTGTATCCGTTTTTTATGTACAAAAGACCGAACCCAAAGAGGTTCATCAACATCAGCAGATACGCAGGCCGCCGATAGTTTAACCCCTTAAATCTCGCCATAAGGATTCCTCCCCTTGTCTGCTGTTACAGTTCAAACAAAAACTCCAGTTCCCCAAATGTAATTTCGTCCCGAGCGTCCAGTATCACCGTATTGCGGATTCGTTGACCATTGATGTAGGTGCCGTTCCGACTGCCTAAATCCTCCAAATACCATTCACCTTTTTCAAACCAGATGCGGGCATGTTCTCCCGAGATATACTTCTCACGAAGAACAATATCACAGCTTTTGTTTCTGCCAACCAACGCCTTGCCGTAAATCATGTAGCGTTTTTTGATATCGGGGTTTGAGACATTACGGATATGCAGCGTCTTGAGTTCTGCAGTTTCCAGCCCACTGACATTGACACTCTCATTCTCAAAACGGCTCATTTTTTTTACATCCAAATAAATCAGGCGTATGACACCAAAAATAAAAAAATAAATAATCAGGGTAAAGATATAACTGAAAATAGACGATAACAGATTAAAAAAAGTCACAGTATCTACCTCCCATCACTATTATACACCAGATAGATCAAGAAGTCAATCAACCCCAAACCTGTCAACTTGTTTTGGCATATACTTAAGCTCTGATATCCCCCATAGTACGCATGTTTGCTAAATAATGACCGCAGGGGATTACCCCTGCGGTCATTGTTGGACTTTTATTTACCTGTTTTCTTTGCTTCTAACTCATCATACAATGCTTCAAATTCTTCGGTTGCAGTATCAATGTCCTTAAGCAACTTCTTAACCGACATCTTCTTGAGTTTTCTTTCTTTAACTTTGATGTCCGCCTGTTCCCTTATATACTTCTCAAGTTCCACAGAACCTACAACTCTCTTAATGATGTGGTAGCCCTGATCACTTTCAACAACCTGACTGATTTCGTTTACGCCTAACGCAAGAACCGCACTCTCTAAAGCATCCAGGTCACCATCGGATGCGTCCACGCTGTAACCTGCATCATCCTGATCGGTATCTTCACTCTCTTCCAACAGAGCTTCAAAGGATTCACCGTTCTGGATTCTGTTATAAATCTCCTCAGCCTTTGCCCGTTTCGCCTCGTTGTCAGCACCCTCCTGGTCATCCTTGAAAATCATAATATGCTTATAGGTTGCACCCTCGTCACCGATATATGCCTCTAATATACTTGCATCTTCGGGATAATATTTCGCCGGATCTGCCTGCATATCTGATTGTACCGCCTGCATATGCATTGACTGCTCAATCTTACGATTGTATTGCTTAATGGAAGACAGTGCCTGACGCTTTGCATTGAGGGTCACCAACTCCTTGCCATAGGTGTTAATCAGCTGATCGGTCTGCATTTTAGCATTACTTCTTGCTTCCTCGGGGTCAAATTCTACCCCCTTCTTGTCACCTTCATTTAGAATCAAGACTTCGGTAAGCGCCATATCCAGGGCATTTTCTTTTACAATATCCTCTGCCGTCTTTCCTTCTTCAACTACCTGTGCCCAATCATAGTCAGCAGGGCTTACGGAAATGTCTTCTGCATGATTCTGGTAATACTGCATTGCAGACACATAGAGATAATACTCCATGTCTACATCGGTGATTTTAGTTCCGTCTACAGTCGCAAAGGTAGAACCCTCGGGAATTGCTTCTGCCCACTTGGGAATCTGCATGCCAAGCAACAAAATCAGTGCACCGATGATTGCGGTGCCAACCAAAGAGAGAATCAGGCTGCTGAGCTTTAAAGAAACCACCTTGGGTTCTTTTGCCGGAGCCTCTTCCTCTGCAACCACATCGTCTGCCATCTCTTCTACTTCTGCTTCTTCTTCGACAGCAACCTCAGCGGCGCTCTCAATTTCATCTTGTACTTCTGCAGCTGCCTCAGCAATTTTTTTGCTGACATCCTGCCTTACTTTGTCTTGAAGTTCGGTTTCATCTACCGAACCCTGAAGATTCTTGTTTTCGTTATCCACTTTTCTCGCTCCTTATCCTAACAGAATACTTTTTTACAAGTATACATCATTTCCTGAAATATTTCCAGTACTTTTTTAAATTTTTTTATCTTCCTCTTGATTGTTTACATTCCGTTCACAATCTGCAAACAGTTCCACAATCTCCCGCACTCTCACGAAATAGTTATCCGCCTTGCCGGAGGCGGGCCGCTCCAGTTTAAGGTGGAGTTTAGGTTTTTTGGGGTTGGGAAGGAACAGTTCTTTAGGGCGTTTGCCGATTTCTTCTATCAGTCGGGTTAAATCCGGCATATTCTCTGTGTCAAACCGGAAAATCACCTGCGAGGTACTGCCGATAATCTCAGCGATACCGCTCCGTTGTGCCAGATTTTTAATCCATGCCACCTGCATCAGATTCTGTACCTCTGCCGGCACCGTCCCGTAACGATCCTCGATCTCATCATAGGCATCGTAAAGCTCCTCTTGACCGGAGATTGCGGCAATTCTCTTATATGCACCGATACGCTGACTGTGGTTCATGATATACGCCTCCGGAATATAGGCAGATACCGGCAAGTCGATCTGGGTTTCGGTCTTCTTCTCCCTCTCTTGTCCCT
>JAZOWR010000280.1:0-3386 GCA_045659345.1 Ructibacterium sp. | reverse complement strand
GCTTCCGACCTCAGCACCTACACGGATGATGCCACGCTCGTCCAGGTCGCGCAGAGCATCTTCACCAACATTGGGGTTGTCTCTGGTTATCTCTTCCGGGCCAAGCTTGGTATCTCTTGCCTCTACTTCATACTCTTCAATATGAATTGAGCTAAACATATCCTCTTTAACCAGTTTTTCGTTAATCAGGATAGCATCCTCGTAGTTATAACCCTCCCAGGTCATAAAGCCAATCAAAATATTGCGGCCAAGACCGATTTCACCATCCTTGGTGGAAGGACCGTCGGCGATAATTTCACCCTTTTCTACCTTATCTCCATAATTAACAATGGGACGCTGGTTGATACAGGTTCCCTGGTTGGATCGGGTAAATTTAATCAGTTTGTATCTGTCAAGCTCATGATTCTCGTTGCGAATCACAATCTCATCAGCAGAAACCTTTTCTACAACACCGGCCTCTTTGGCAAGAACACAAACGCCGGAGTCCCGTGCTGCTTTGTATTCCATACCGGTACCAACAATCGGAGATTCCGGTATCAAAAGCGGAACTGCCTGACGCTGCATGTTAGAACCCATCAGCGCACGGTTTGCGTCGTCGTTCTCCAAGAAAGGAATCATAGCAGTTGCAATCGAAATAACCTGTCTGGGAGAAACATCCATATAGTCTACCCGCTCAGGTGCAACTTCCAGGAATTCGTCCTTATAACGGGTAACAATTTTTTTGCTTAAGAAATGACCCTCTTCATCGAGAGGTTCGGTTGCCTGCGCAACATAGAAACCGTCCTCGGTATCTGCTGTCATATATTCTACATCTTTGGTTACAATACCGGTTGCCTTGTCCACACGGCGATACGGAGTTTCAATAAATCCATATTCGTTGACTCTGGCAAATCCGCTCAGTGAGTTAATCAAACCAATGTTCGGACCTTCCGGCGTCTCGATGGGACACATACGGCCATAGTGGGAATGGTGCACATCTCGAACCTCAAAACCGGCACGCTCACGCGAAAGACCGCCCGGACCAAGTGCCGAAAGTCTTCTTTTATGGGTCAGTTCTCCCAATGGGTTAATCTGATCCATAAACTGGGACAGCTGAGAAGAACAGAAAAATTCTTTAATTGCAGAGGTTACCGGACGAATGTTAATCAGAGTCTGCGGAGTAATAACATCCAGATCCTGAATAGTCATACGCTCACGAACCACCCGCTCCATACGGGAAAGACCGATTCGGAACTGGTTCTGCAAAAGCTCACCAACACTGCGCAGACGGCGGTTGCCCAAATGGTCAATATCGTCAACACATCCAACACCGTGTGCCAAGTTTCCTATATAGGAAATGGAAGCCATAATATCGTCAATCAAAATATGACGAGGAATCAGTTCATCCTTTCTGTCACGAAGTGCCTGTTTAAATTCCTCAGAATTTACATCCGGATACTGCTCCAGCATTTCATGGAGAACTACACCACGAACAGTCTCGGTAATACCATATTCCCGAGGGTTGTACTCTACATAGTTCTTAAGGTCAACCATGCCGTTAGAAATCACCTTGGTGCGATTGCCATCAACATCCAGAACTATTGCATTGATTTCTGCCTTTTCCAACGCAGTTGCGATTTCCTTGGTGATAACCTCGCCTTCGGTTACAATCACTTCTCCGGTAGAAGGATCTGCAACAGTCTCTCCGGAAACAAATCCGGTCACCCTGTTCTTAAGACTGAGTTTTTTGTTGAACTTATAACGACCAACCTTAGCAAGGTCATACCTTTTGGGGTCAAAAAACAGATTGGTCAGCAAGGACTGTGCGCTATCCACTGTGGGCGGTTCGCCCGGACGAAGTTTTCTGTAAACTTCCAAAAGACCTTCTTCCCGTGTTGTGGTTGTGTCTTTTTCCATGGTAGCGCGGAGCCGTGCATCCTCACCAAAAAATTCGGTGATCTGGGCATCGGTTCCAAGTCCCAGGGCGCGAATCAATACCGTAACCGGAATCTTTCTGTTACGGTCAATACGCACATAAAAAATATCATTACTGTCGGTTTCGTATTCCAGCCACGCACCGCGGTTCGGAATCACCTGAGAGGAAAAGAGCTTCTTGCCAATCTTATCGAATTCCTCAGAATAGTATACGCTTGGCGCTCTTACCAACTGTGAAACGATGACACGCTCCGCGCCGTTAATGATAAAGGTACCTGCAGGCGTCATCAAGGGGAAGTCACCCATGAAGATTTCCTGCTCCTTTACCTCACCAGTCTCCTTGTTGATCAGGCGAACCTTAACACGCAGAGGAGCTGCATACGTTGCATCCCGCTCCTTACATTCTTCGATATCATACTTAGGGGTATTCTCCAGCCGATAGTCGATGAACTCCAGAATCAGATTTCCGGTATAGTCCGTAATGGGCGAAACATCATGAAAAACCTCTTTCAGCCCTTCCTCCAAAAACCAATCGTAGGAGTTCTTCTGAATCTCAATCAGGTTCGGCATCTCCAAAACCTCATTAATTTTACCGTAACTCATACGGGTGTTTTTGCCTAGTTTCACAGGATGTACCATAAAACCGCTCACCTCTTAAAATTTTATTGAAACCCCGACATTACATCGGGTAATTTGTACCAAAAATAATCTATGCACCTTAAGAAAGCGCAAAATCCCCCTACCCAGACACCCTCTTGTTTGGAAGAATTTGTGCAGGGAAAAAGGTCTTGATATATTGCATAAACTGTGTTATACTACTCTTTGAAACAGATGGTTTCAAAGAAAATGCGCAAAATATCGCATAATAAACAGATAAGTATTATATCATGGAATATAGAGGTTGTCAAGGGATTTTTGTCCTAAAAATAACTTCTTTTTCTTGGAAATTTAGACGAAATGTGTATATAATATAGGAAGGATGAGGACAAGTTCATGCTGACAAACAAGAAAAAGTACAATTTCATACGACGATTTGGAACAGCACTTATGGTGCTTTTTGTTTTTTGGGGAAGCAATTCGGCTTATGCGGATGTTTTGGGAACGCAAAGCTCTGCCCGCAGCACCCGTTTTGCGCAGGGAACTGTATTTTATACCAATACTTTTGATGATCCTTCGGTAGGTCAACAAACCGAACACTATATCGAGTACACCCCCAACCCGGATGTCACTCCAATCCTCACCAACGGAGCATCTGTGTACGGAAAACGAACCTTAAAACAAGCAAACACCTATCTGACCGATAACGGATTTTATACCGCTATGGGCATCAACGCCGACTTCTTTTCCTTTCAAACCGGTGTCCCCATGAGCAATGTTATTATTGACGGAAGGGTTATCTCCAAAGATACCGAAACCCTGCCTGCGGTTGGATTTTATGAGGATGGTTCTGCCTTTATGGGGACTCTTCCTAT
>JAZOWR010000279.1:0-2699 GCA_045659345.1 Ructibacterium sp. | reverse complement strand
GTGTAGCTAAAGGAAACATGTTCAAAGACAATAGAACCATCCAAAACCTGCGGGTCGCCCTGGGCGGAGTCCGGAATATCCGGTTCATCATTTAATACCTCTACAATTCGATTGACCGACGCCTTGGATATTACCATCATGGTAAACGCCATGGCAACCATCATCAGGGACATTAAAATTTGATTGACATAGCTGATAAAGCTGACCAAATCGCCGGTCCCCATATCACCAACCACAATCATGTTTCCGCCAATCCACAACACCGAAAGAATGCAGGCATAAATCAACAACTGCTGTACCGGCATGTTAAAGATAATCAGTTTTTCAGCCTTCACCTGTGCGTCCCGCAATGTACCCGCTGCATCTTCAAATTCTTCGTTCTCCTTTTGGGCACGGACAAACGCCTTGACTACCCGAATCCCAATCAAATTTTCTTGAATCTTGGCATTGAGCTTATCAAAGTGTTTAAGCATAGCCTTAAATCTGGGATGCGCCTTGACCGTCACCGTCACCAGAACTGCAATCAGAATCGGAACTGCAACCAGAAATATCATCGAAAGTCTTGGGTTCAAGGAAAACGCCATGACCGATGCCGAAACAAACATAATAGGCGATCGAACCAGAGACCGAATCAGCATCATCCACGCCTGTTGGGTGTTGGTAACATCGGTGGTCATACGGGTAATCAGCGACGATGTGCTAAACCTGTCTACATTGGAAAAAGAAAAGTCTTGCACGCGGTCAAAAAGCGCCCTGCGGATTTCTGTTCCAAAGCCCATGCTGGCAATGGATGCCGTCCAACCTGCAAGTGCACCAAACGCAAGTGAAAAAAGCGCCATAATGACCATCATGCCGCCACGGGATGCCACATAGGCAATATCTCTATTTTGAATTCCGATATCCACAATATCCCCCATCAAACGGGGAATGGAAACCTCCATCACTACCTCTCCGATAATGAGAAGAGGGGTCAGAATGGACATCCATAAATATTTCCCTTTTAACAGAGAAAGTAATTTTCGCATTCTTCTGCCTCCTTATATAGTATTACAGAACTCTCCCCCAAAAGTGATGTAACTATGCTTTCATTATAATTCCTTTCTCTCAAGCTGTCAAGAAAAAGAGCGCAAACCTAAAGTTGGGGTTTTTGGCTTTATTTCTCTTATTTTGCAGCATTTTCACCCAAAACACAGAGCATACAGATTTTTCCTTCACTAAGGTAAACAAGCACCTTGGTGGGGTTGGAAATGCCATCATTGTAGGCAGTAAGACTCTTAATCACGCCTTGGTAATCCGAAGAAACATCGTTAATCTTCAACTCTGTTCCGGTGGTATCATACTTCAGTACGCGGGCGCTAGAGAAATTAGAAATCGGGAAGTTAACAGATGCTGATGTGATATCTGCAACTGTGTCACCTTTTCCAAGATACTCCGGAATGATAGAAATACTTTCTTCATCCATTGCTGCCACACTACCCAAAATCACACTATATGCAGAACCATAAAGATTATCTTCTACGGAAGAGAACTGTCCGTAGGTATTGCCTCCTGCCACCTTATAAATCACATGCTGATTCTCAATCTTAGCAAAACCTTCTTTATCTGCTCCTGCACGGAAGATATCTCCCATCTCCGGCACATACTGGTTTTCATTAGAGTTAGACAGCCATTCTTCAAAGGTAGCTTTGGGATTACTCCTTGAGGATCGGTAACCTGATATAAACTGCATTCTTTGATTGTTGTTCTCATTAATGCTGGTTTCAATCGGGGCACTGACAACCGACACCGGGGTATATCCATCTACAACAACCTCTGCACTCTTGCCGTAGCAAACTACGACCTTAGCTGTATTGGTGGTGGTCATATCAAAGATTTCTACATAGTAGGGCTTTTTGTCTTTGAATACTGTAGACAAGGAGCTCTTAGCATACTCATCATAGGCACTTCTGTTAGAGGGAACTACAAAGACAAGTGCGCCTCCAATGTTGATGCTGGTTCCGTTGCCGGAGAGCTGCTTTGCTACTGCAGTATATTGCATGCTGCTATCTGCCTGAACCTTGGTGTAGTAGTGTAAAACATCACTGGTTATGCTCTGACCCTTTGCCGTTTCTGTGCCGGTATATATGTCACTGAGAACAGTGGTACCGTTTAAAGCTTTGGTGGTATACTTAATGAGCTGATGTGTCGTAACATTGGTAGCCTCTGCATCGTTATTTTGTTTTGCTGCTGACATTTGCAGGGCAGAAACAATCGCATCAGTGCTTTCCATGGTACTGCCGTTGATACGGGTATCCTTATTGATATTCAGCATAATCTGGCTGCCGTTTTGAGACAATATCCGAACGGTTTTTTGATCATCAAAGACGCTGTCTGCGTTTGCAATTCCCATGATATAGCCATAGGAAATATTCTCGCTCACTGCATCTTTTCTGTAAGCCACAATTTTGCCGTTGATATCTTTATAGTAGGTGCCCGAATCCCTCAGGGCGGGTTCTACCTGGACTCCGGAATTACCGGGCATCCAGGATGCCGCATGACAATACTCATAGGTATTGTTGTTAATCGTAATCGAGGTTCCGCCACGGCTGCCGGTTACAGAACCGGAAACCGGATCATTGACAACCACTGCTTTCTGGACGCGTTCTCCGCTGTTGGCGTTGCTGCGTGCCAGGTGAATCACACTATAGTTTGGAATAGAG
>JAZOWR010000278.1:0-4206 GCA_045659345.1 Ructibacterium sp. | reverse complement strand
CATCAAGTTAAATTTGCGGATATCGGTAAAATTATGCTTACCGCAAGAAGGACAGGGAAGGTTATTCTCCTTGATGAATTCCATCATCTTTTCATCAGACCAACCATCTGCACTCTGGCCTGCCGCATCTTCAATCAGCTTATCCGCACGGAATCTCGACTTACATTCCTTACAGTCCATCAGCGGATCAGAAAAGCCGCCCACATGACCCGATGCAACCCAGGTCTGGGGGTTCATCAGGATTGCCGCATCCAGTCCTACATTATAGGGGCTTTCCTGAATAAATTTTTTCCACCACGCCTTTTTGACATTGTTTTTAAACTCAACGCCCAAAGGACCGTAGTCCCATGTATTTGCAAGACCGCCGTAGATCTCAGAGCCTGCATATACAAATCCTCTGCCTTTACACAAGGCAACTATTTTTTCCATTGTTTTCTCTGTATTTTTCATAAAAGCACTCCTTCATGTTCTTTGGTATCAAATTATCTTTTATCATAACATATTTTTATAGGAAATTCAAGCATTATTTAGCCTAAACCCTAAGACATATTGCATAAATATATTGAAAAAGGAGTTGATGCTATGCTGAACTATATCTGGGGTGGAATGATTTTGATTTCGCTTATTGTTTCTCTTTTTACCGGAAAGGTGGATGCCACGGCTGCGGCGGCTGCCGAGGGTGCAGGTGCAGCCGTACAGACCTGTCTGACCTTGCTTGGGATACTCTGTCTGTGGACCGGTCTTGCAAAAATTGGCGAACAGGCAGGATTGATTCGCCTGATAGCACGGATCCTAAATCCACTGCTTAAGATTTTGTTTCCTAAACTTGAGAAAGACTCTGCGGCACGGGGAAGCATAGTCATGAACATGGTTGCCAATCTTCTTGGCATGGGAAACGCCGCAACTCCTCTTGGGATTAAAGCCATGGGAGACCTGCATAAGCGAAACCGAATGCGGCTGACCGCTTCCGACGAGATGTGTATGTTTGTCGTTCTTAATACTGCCTCTTTGCAACTGGTACCCACAACCCTCATCTCGCTCCGTCAGGCATATGGCTCTGCTGCACCCGGCTCCATTATTCTGCCTGTTTGGCTTACGAGCGTCTGCGCCCTGACCGTGGGAATCTTGATTGCTAAGTTTCTGGAAAGGAGATGCCGTTTGTGAGTATACTTTCCCGTTTTGCTCTTCCCACCGTGATTGGAGCTTTTTTACTGCTTGGGTTATGTCGGCATGTCAGGCTTTATGACTGCTTTGTAGAGGGCGCCAAGGATGGCTTGCAGAGCCTGATTGGCATTGTTCCGCCCCTCATTGGATTGATGGTTGCCATCTCTATGTTTCGAGCCAGCGGGGCATTAGAACTGCTAACCCGTTTACTCTCACCGCTTCTTGCCGCCATTCGTCTGCCCGCAGAGGTTTTGCCCCTGGCGTTGTTGCGTCCCGTTTCAGGCAGTGCTTCCACTGCCATTGTGACCGATATCTTCCGTACCCTGGGTCCTGATTCCCCCGCCGGGACCATTGCCTCGGTTATGATGGGTTCAACCGAAACCACATTTTACACCGTTGCGGTTTACTTTGGTGCTGTCGGGGTGAAAAACACCCGTCATACGCTACCTGCCGCCCTTGCTGCCGACCTGACCGGCATCTGTCTGTCCATCCTTTTTGCAAGGCTTTTTCTTTTACCAAATTGAAAGCAAATTGTAACACACTTCTCCTTGTTGGTATGGTATACTATATTTGTATATTTGTACCCTTTTTAAGGAGGTTCGTCGTATGGCACGAAAACCCGGAAGAAAATCTTCCGTTTCTAAAAAATCCCGTCCCGCATCGCCAAAGAAGTCACGGGATGCCCAAAAACAGCCGTTACTGACGCAAGAGGTCAAGGGCATTATTATCATTGCCTGCGGTATTTTTCTTTTACTCGCTTTTTTGACCAACTCTACCGGTGCGGTAGGCAGCTTTTTAAAGAACATCTGTTACGGCATGCTTGGTATCGCCGGTGCAATTAGCTGCGTTTTTACCATTGTGACCGGATTGAATGTCTTTGTCAGCAAGGCGGAGACCAAAAACCATCCCAAGCTTTTTTTGCTGCTTGGGCTGATGCTCAGCACCTCAGTTCTGATTGCACTTTCTGCGGGAAAGCTGGCTGACCCAACAGATGGTTTTTTTGCATGGCTGACCGTTCTTTACCGAAACGGTACAGAAGCATACGGCGGCGGCGTGCTGGGTGGCATTTTGTACCATCTGCTTACTGCTCTTTTGGGCGTGACGGGAAGCTGGATTCTTGCCATTGCAGCAGAACTGGTTCTGGTTCTTTTGCTGACAGGAGTCTCACTGGAATCTGTCTCTCGCAAGTTCTATCATAAGGTGAAAAGCCAGCCAAAAAAAGAGAACGCTCCTAAGGCTGTTCCCCAAAAGAACAAAACACCGCATAAATTTTTTGACAAATACTTTTCCGGTGAGGAAGTCATTGCGCCAAAAACAGACAGTCCGCTGCCGGAACGGTTCGAAATCAAGGAGGACGATGAGGTTCTTATCAACCTCACCGCAAAGGAGAGCAAGAAACTGGAGAAGGAGGAGCTTCCGTTCCTGCTGGATACCATGAAGACCGGAACCATTAGCGAGCTTCCGGACATCGATGCCGATGGCAAGGTAGTTCCCAAAAAGAATCCGGAAGAGGACGAAGAATTTATTCCTCCCGGAGACGCAAAATTCGAGGACAAATTCGACCCTCTGACACAAAAAGCAGTGGAGGCAGGGCTTCCGCTGGACCGTGCCGTTGTTGCAGGTCGGCGAATGGCAGGCGAGGATCAACCCTTAACACCCGAAGAAGAAACAAAGGAGAGCCTCCTCAAGACTTCATCTCCGCGGATCATGGAATACAACAAACCTACTCTGGATTTGCTGGACAAGCCAAAGGCGCGAAAACATTCGGTACAGGAAGTCAAGAGCGAACTGGAGGAAAAGGCAAATCGCCTGCTTGACACACTTCGCAGTTTTAAAGTGGAGGCAAAAATTATCAATATCACACAGGGACCTTCGGTCACTCGATTTGAACTTCAACCGGGCTTTGGTGTTAAGGTCTCTAAAATTACCAATTTAACCGATGACATAGCCCTCTCCCTGGCAGCGCCCGGTGTGCGTATCGAAGCACCGATTCCGGGTAAATCCGCCATTGGGATTGAAATCCCCAATCGCGAGGCAAGTCCGGTTCCGATTCGCGAGGTACTAGAGAGCGAAAAGTTTCAGAGCTTTCCATCAAAGACCGCCTTTGCTCTGGGTAAGGACATAGCCGGCTCCTGCGTCATTGCAGATATTGCAAAATTCCCTCATGTACTGATTGCAGGACAGACCGGTTCCGGCAAAAGCGTTTGTATCAATTCTTTGATTTTGAGCATTCTATATAAGGCAAAGCCGGACGAGGTTAAACTGATCATGGTTGACCCTAAGATGGTGGAGCTTGGTATTTACAACGGAATTCCCCATCTGCTGATTCCCGTGGTCACCGATCCAAAGCACGCTGCAGGTGCCCTAAACTGGGCTGTTGGAGAGATGCAAAACCGTTACGGTCTATTAAAAGACAACAATGTTCGCAATCTCAAAGGTTATAATGCCCTGATGGAAGAACGGGGCGAGCCGGAATCTAAGCTCCCTGAGATTGTAATTATCATCGACGAGTTTGCCGACCTGATGATTGCTGCCAAAAGTGAGGTAGAAGATGCCATCAACCGTCTTGCCGCATTGGCACGGGCAGCAGGCATGTATCTGGTTATTGCCACCCAGCGACCGACTGTCAATGTCATCACCGGTGTAATCAAGGCAAACATCCCATCCCGCATTGCATTTAATGTTACTTCTCAAATCGACAGCCGCACCATCCTAGATTCTCCCGGAGCAGAAAAATTGCTGGGCAGAGGCGACATGCTCTATAACCCCAGCGGTGCAACCAAACCCCAGCGTATCCAAGGCAACTTTGTGTCTGACGGAGAGATTGAGCGGGTGATTCACTTTATCAAAGAACAATACGAGGCATCCTATGACGAGGAGATCATTGAGAACATCCAGAAAGAACAGGAGCGAATTATGTCAGGCTCAGAAGAATCAGAAGATGGAGACGATGATGGCACAAACCGAAGCGACAGCAATGACAAAGACGAGTTGTTTATCCAGGCTGTGGAAATGGTGTTAGACAACGGGCAGGCATCGGTA
>JAZOWR010000277.1:0-4529 GCA_045659345.1 Ructibacterium sp. | reverse complement strand
GCTATGGCTCTGGCTATGGCATTTCAAAGTTCAATGGTCAAGCAGTGTATCAAATAGACGGTGTTGCAACCATTATCAAACAGGTCAGGGGCAATGTCGCAAAAGGGTTCATTTTGAGCAGTGATTTGACACTTACCCCGTGCTATATCGTCAAAGGGCATAACAAGTTCGCCCACGGCGAAACGCTGAAAAAAGCTGTAGAGGATTTGCAAAACAAAATCTTTGAGGATATGGACACCGAAACGGTCATTGACCTTTTCTTGAAGGAGTTTTCAGACCTATCCAAAAAATATCCCGCCAAATCGTTCTTTGTTTGGCACAACCGCTTGACTGGTTCGTGTGAAATGGGGCGCAATTCCTTTGTCAAAAACGGCGGATATGACTTGGAGAATGACACCTTCACTGTGCAAGAATTCATTGACATAACAAAAAACGCCTTCGGCGGCGATGTTATCAAGCAACTGGAAGCAACTATAAAAGGATAACGGACACCCCCTGCCCCGCTTCGGCGGGGTGGGGGGAGATCAGAAAAGGAGATTCATTATGAATACTATTTGTTTGATGGGGCGGCTGACTTCTGACCCCGAATTGAAAACCACACAAAGCGGCGTATCTGTGACCAGTTTCAGCATCGCTGTTGACCGTGCATACACGCCGAAAGACCAAGAACGGCAGACGGATTTCATCAACTGTGTTGCGTGGCGTGGCACGGCTGAATTCATCAGCAAGTATTTCCATAAAGGACAGCGGATGGCGTTGGTCGGTTCTTTGCAGTCCCGAAAATACACCGACAGGGACGGCAACAACCGCACCGCTTTTGAGGTTGTCGCAGACCATGCGTTTTTTGCCGAAAGCAAGCAAGACAACAGCAACAGTTCTGCAAGCACGCAAACACCGTCCTATGCAGCTTCCAATGTTACGCCGATTCCACAGGCACAAGCGGGCGGTTTCTCCACTGCCACGGCGCAAACGGGGTTTGAAGAAATCCAGTATGAAGATTCTGATCTTCCTTTTTAGGGCGGTGACAATATGAAAACACTATTCATCGGCATAGACCCCGGCAAAAAGGGCGGCATTGCCTACATAGACACGCAAAACAACATTTCAGGAACAATGCCATACAGTGACACAGCGTTGATTGACCTGTGCATGGATGCCAAATACAGCGAAGTGATGTGCTGTCTTGAAAAAGTCGGTGCAATGCCCGGACAGGGCGTTGTTTCGATGTTCAGCTTTGGTCAAAGCGTGGGGTATATCAAAGGCGTTTTGGAATCGTTCAGAATTCCATATCAAGAAATCACGCCGCAAAAGTGGAAGCGTGAATTCGGGTTGAGTTCTGACAAGGCGGTGTCTGCCGAAGTGTGCAGAAAGTTATTTCCTGACATCAGCCTTCTTGCAACGCCGAGATGCAAAAAGCCGCATGACGGTATGGCAGAAGCCTTGCTTATGGCTGAATATGCACGGCGGAAATTGTGAAAGGCGGGTGCGGACGATGGCTGAAAAGATTATTTGTATTGTTGGGCTGTCCATTTTTTATATCATGGTGTTGCCCTTCTTTCTTGTGGTTGTCAAACGTATTGGTTCGATTTGCATAGAACGCATCATTCAATTTTGCAAAATATGGCTGGCGGCATGGGGCTGTGTATTTAAAGCCATACAAACTGACGGAAAGGAAGGCACAGACAAATGAAAGCACGAATCCCGATGCAGTTAAATAAAAAGCAGAAAGCCGCAATCCGGGAAGCCGTTGCGGAAGAAATCAGAAAGCAGGGCGAGGACAGTGTGCGCCGTGTTTTCAAGTTGATGTGCGTGTCCCTGAATGATGATTTTGGCTTCGGTGCTGGACGGCTTGCAAGGGTCATTGACCGAATCAACACACTTTCACGGGAGCATGACAATGATGAAGTGTTCTGGGAGCATATCGACAAACGGCTTGCCCAGATGGGCGCAAACTTTCAGCCGGAAGATTATGAACTGATGGAAGGTAGTGGCAGAAAATGAGCGTAAAAGCAAAGCAAACAGACCGAGTGCTGGCATATATCAGAGAGTTTGGCAGTATCACGCAGTTAGAAGCCTTCCTCGATTTAGGTGTGATGCGGCTTGCTTCCCGTGTGTCTGACTTGCGGCGGCAGGGCTATAACATTGTAGGCAAGCACGAAGCGGTAAAGAACAGATACGGCGAAAACTGCTACATAAAGCGGTACAGCGAGGTGGCGCAGAATGATTGAGATGGGACAAGCGGTGCGATTTAAGCCGTTTGAGGACACAAAAGGCTTTGGTTCACGGGATAACACACAAGAGCCTGTGACTGGAAAGGTTGTGTACATAAACGAGCCGCACAAGTGGTTTACCGCTGAATATAACTGCAACGGAGTAAAACTGCGGAAATCGTTTAAGTTCTGGGATATTGGCAAGGCGGTGAAGGTCTGTGGCTGATGTGAAGTGGATAAAGATTACAACAGACATCTTTGATGATGAAAAAATCCTTCTTATTGAAAGCCTTCCTGATGCTTATGCAATCATTACAGTATGGTTCAAGTTGCTGTGCCTTGCCGGGAAGCAGAACAACAGCGGCGTATTCTTGATGGGGCGCATCCCATACACAGACAAGATGCTTGCAACCATCTTCAGGATGAAGGAAACAACCGTCACATTGGCGTTGCAGACCTTTGAACAGTTCGGCATGGTGGAAATCGTTGACGGTGTAATAACCATCCCGAATTGGGGTAAACACCAAAGCCTTGATGCCTACGAAAAGCGGAAAGAGCGTGACCGGATTTATCAAGCAGAGCGCAGAGCCGCACAAAGAGCGTTGGCAGAAAAATCGTCCGACGCATCGTCCGATGAATCGTCCGACATCGCCCCCTTAGAAGAAGATAAAGAAATAGATAAAGAAAAAGAAGAAGATATAAGAGATATAGGGGTGAACGCCGCCCCCCTTTTTCAACAAATCGTTGACCTTTATCATTCTATTTGCAAATCCTATCCTTCTGTTCGTTCTTTATCTGAATCACGGAAAAAGGCTATCAAAGCCCGGTTAAATACATACACGCTGGATGATTTCAAAGCCGTCTTTGAAGCTGCCGAAAGTTCTTCTTTTCTGAAAGGTGTTGACGGCGGTTGGAAAGCATCATTTGATTGGCTGATAAAGGAATCCAATATGCTGAAAGTGCTGGAAGGCAACTATGCTGACAGACCGAAAAGCGGCGGCAGAAAGGAAATTGCGCCGCATTGGTGTGCGGACGATGTTGACGATGAAGTGGCAAAGCACCGCCCTGTATATAAGAAGAAAACGGCGGCAGATGATGACGAGATCAGAGCGAGGGCGGAAGCCTTGCAAGCACAACTGAAAGGGTGAGGGTGAATGACGATTTGTGTTTTTGTCGCAATTATGGGGTGTACGGCAATCGGTATTTGTGACAGCGTTTTTGCTTTTATGCTCATTCCGCTGTTACTTGTTGTAATGTTTAAATTTGATGAACTGCAAGACCGCATTTGGTTTCTGGAAGAAAAACTGAAAGGGGATAATAAAGATGGCTTGTAATTGTAAAGAGTGTTGCAAGCACTATGATACTTGCGAAATTATGAAACAATTTGGTGCGGTAGCAGACAAATGTTTTTGGGCGGCAAATTGCAAAGATTTTGAACACAAGGACGGTGCAGACAATGAGTGAGTTAAAACCTTGTCCGTTTTGTGGTGGTAAAGCAAGAGTTTCCTTTAAGGACTACATATTTTATGGCTGGAATTATATTACGCATGCCAAATCAAAGTGTTATAGGGTACAAGTCATTTGCAACAGATGCAAAAGCCGGGGAAAGCCAATCATAACGAAACCAATGGAAAATCCTTTGCCCTATATTACCGAGTGGACTGGAAGGGATAGCGGTAGTGATAGAGCGAAAGCGGAAACGGAAAGATTTAGACCGTATGTAGAAAACGCCATCGAAGCGTGGAACAGGAGGGCGGACAATGAGAGATAGGCTGATAGAGTTAATATCCCAAATACAATATATGGGCGGTTTGGAGAGTAGGCTTGCAGACCACCTTTTAGCAAACGGCGTTATCGTACCGCCTTGTAAGGCTGAGGACACGGTGTGGTTTATAGATGTTTGTACTACGGCAGAGGACTACGGAAAGAAGTTTGTGAATTTTAGCCGTCTAAAAAGAATGTCCGTTGATAACGAGTTCGTTGTTTTAGAAGACCACTCTATTGTTTTGTGGGAAGATGTATTCCTCACCAAAGAGGAAGCGGAACAAGCGTTAAAGGAGCGTGAGCAGTAATGCGTAAATTATCAATCATTTGTTTATGGGCGGTTATCATTTTTCTTGTATTAAGCATTCTTGTTGGAATTGTGGCTACAATACTGCACTTTGTGATTGGTGATATTGCTACTGGTTTTTCAGATTTGTTTTGGATTTGCATTAACGGGTGGGTGCTTGGGGCTACCGTTGGCGTTAAAGCCCATGAAAAGGCGACCGACGATGAAAGATGGGTGATGGACAATGACCGATAACGAGATTATTAAGG
>JAZOWR010000276.1:0-1967 GCA_045659345.1 Ructibacterium sp. | reverse complement strand
CCGATCCAGAAATTCCGGAATCCTTCGCAGTTATTCCATAGAATCATAAAACCGGCTACAAGGGCCGTAATTGCCAGAATAACCAATCCTATCGGGTTTGCGTTCATAACTGCATTAAGAGCCGCCTGGATGGCAATTCCGGCAGTCTGGACAGCATTTAAAATGGTTTGTGCTCCACCAAAGGCAAGCCATGCCGCCGTTAATCCGCCAATAATTACACCAACGGCTGGAAGGTTGTCTTTAATCCATCCCCATCCGGTCTGCAATGCGGGAAGTCCTACATCAACGAACCATTGTAAAGCCCCCGCTTTCATGTTCGTCCAGGCCGTTGTTACTGGTTCAATTGCCGCCCCAAGTGCTGCCTGGGCTTGCTCCATGTTGTTTGTTGCATCCCGTGCCGCCTGGGTGTTTGCTGTCAGTTTGTTGTATTCTTCAGCCGCAGCCGCATATTCTGTATTTAACGTGCTTGTGATAAGGCTTGCCCGTTCTTGTTCGCTGTTACATTTCTCCAGTTTTTTGTTGAATTCATCCTCGGAAATGCCGGCCCAGTTCAAGGCGTCAGCAAGGGGGCCGGTAACCTTCCCGACCTTTGCGGTTTCGTTTGCCGCTTCGGTCAAGCCCTCAATGGGTAAACTATCGCCAAATTTTGCAGTCACGCCCGCACAAATCGTTGACCATTGAGCAAGCTCCTCTTCGTTCTTTGTAAACTCTGCAAGATGGTTGACAGCCTCAACGGTTCGGTCACTTTCTCCCAGGATTTTATAAAATCCGTCATAGGCTTTTTGTGCAGTTTCTACGCTATGCCCCTGCGTTGTATAGGCAGCATCCAGTTTCGCCATATCTTCCCGGTATTCCCTTGTTTCATCTGCAAGGGCAACAATGGAACCAAGTGCCTCACCCGCTTTGCTGACAAGGGACGAAAGGCCGTTTGAAATGAAGGTACCGATTGCAACATCCGCAGCACCAAACCCCTTTCCGGCATCCTCCGCACTATCTCCCAACTTGTCAAGTCCACCAGCCGCACTCTCGGCGTCACTTTCTACACCGTCAAGCGTTTTCTTTATATCGCTATCATCAGCGATAATGTCAATTTTTACGGAACCATCTGCCATTTATTCCACCTCCTTTGCAAGCTCCTTTTGACGCTTCATGATGTAAGCCTTCATGTTAGCGTTTCTTTCCTCCAAGGTTATCTTTGCAGTATCTTTAACCTTGATTTCAATCTCTTTCCGGATTTCTGCAATCCGTCTCTGCTCTTTCTTCGGTAAATCCCGAAGGTTACAAGTGCGGTAGTATATCCGCTTTTTGAAGTTGCTCTCCTCCGGCAATCCCATTAAAAGGCTACGGAACGACCACCAATGCAAGCCTTCATTTGCCAAGTCGATGTTGTAATAATGCCAAAAATCAGCATATATTGCCTCTTTGTCAACCTCAAAAGAATATGCGGGTTTGTTCGTCTTTTTGTGTGGCTCTTCTTCTGTTTTTTCGCCGCCACGGAAAAAATAGATAATAGCCTCAACCGCCCCAGCAATATCCAGGGGAAACCCGTCCGGAAAAAATGGCTTGCAAAGTTCCAGAACATTCTCTTCTCCATTTTCCATCATGATTGCAAAAGACACACTTGCCCGGAAATCTGTTTCAATTTCAAAGACGGTTGTACCAACCCGCACGCACTTTGGCAATGCATCTGTCAAGATGTTCATCGTCTTGTGCTTTTAGCGGCGGCTCTACGGGTTTCACGATTTGGAATGTGTGCAGTCTTTTTCATTTCCTCCACTTCTTCCGCATAGCGGGCGTTCCATTCGCCGGTAATATAATTGACCACGCTCATAATTTCCATCGTTCCTGCGTGTTTGAAACGGCTCATAATGTTGTCAGCCGCACCTTCGCCAAGAACTTCGTCAATGGCGTCCATTACATTGTTGTAAAATGTGTCTATATCTCCAATTCCCTCAAATTTCGGCGGA
>JAZOWR010000275.1:0-2897 GCA_045659345.1 Ructibacterium sp. | reverse complement strand
GATAAACTGCCTTGCTTCTTCAGCGTCAAAAGCTGTTAACGGCTTTTTGCCTTCGTAAATTCTTGAATCAAGGGTCATTTTAAATCTCCTGATTTCCGTCTCATTTCATAAAGTTTTCTAAGTATATGATCTGTCATCTCCTGAAGATCTTCGTCACCGACACGGCTTCGGATCAGATTATAGACTTCTTCTGCGATTTTTTCAGCTTTTTCTTCTGCCTGTCTGATGCTTTCAGGCTTCATAACCCACTTTTCCGACAGGAAAAACTGAAATCTCTGATGACAGTTTCTTCCGGTGTTAAAGGCATCAAAGTTCCCGTCGACAGTACCGCAAAGGTTAAAAATCTGCGTAGGGGTTCAGTTCTTTGAAGTCACTGACCTGGTAGCCAAAGTATCCGGTTTGTCCGATAAACGGTCTCCAGACAAAATCAGCGTCAAAGTAACTTAAGGGTCTGTATCCCTTCTTAATTCTTGGGTCTAGTTCCATTTTCTACTCCTGATACCCGAAAGGCCGCCATGTAAATTTTCCGTCATTTGTTTTATCAATAAGTTCATAGTATTCAAACAAATTGTCAAAACTCGCCGCCCAGTCGCCAAGTATAATTCGCATCGTGCCGTCAGTCTCCCGGACATAGCCGGTAAACATCACGGTAAATTCCCTTTTACTGATCTTGTGTCTGAACTCAACCATATCACCGAAGTCATACTTTTGCAGCCATTCCTCGATAAAGTACGGTCTCCATTCCGGTTCGGGCTTTGTGTCCGATACCCACTCAGCAGGGAGAAAGTACTTGAATCTTACAAGTTTAGAACCGGCGCAGAAGTGAAAATTCAGACTGTCCACATTTGAAGCGGCGTGATTAACATCTACTAAAGTGTTCTTCACGCACCTGCTCAAATCTGCAAAGTCCGTAGGAGCATTAGAGAAGTATCCCTCTTTTCCTTTGAACTGCTCGGCTTCTTTGGTGTCAAACACTGTCATCGGCTTTTTGCCGGCAAGAATCTTTGAGTCAAACTGTATCATTCTTTTACTCCAAACGGTTGCCAATCCTCGCCATCAAAATACTCATAGCCGTTGTTGACCAAATATCTCATACCTGCCCCGGCATCACAATTATTCAGTCGCACAAAAACCGTGTCTTTTTCATAATCGTCATTAAAGTAAACATCTGTTATGATATATCTTCCTTTTTCATTTTTCTTTCTAATTGAATGTAATTTCCCTGAGTCAAACAAGGCTAAAAATTCCTCATTTGTAAAGGGTCTATACTTCTTCTCCGGTTCTTGCACCCATTCCGAAGGCAAAAAATATTTATATCTTGTTAGTGAGGTCACAAAACAACCGGTTTTGTTTTGATAAACATTCTTCAATGTAGTTTCATCCGTCTCGTTTAAATCACAAAATTGTGTTAATTCACCTGCAACAAACCCCTTCTTGCCGATAAACTGTTTAGCATACTCAGAGTCAAAACAAGTCAACGGTCTTTTACCTTCAATTATTCTTGAATCTAGTTCCATTTTCTACTCCCGATATCCAAAAGGTCGCCATTCAACTTGGTGATTGTTGTTGTATCTGTAATCATGTATTTCAAAATTCTCAAACAGTTCTTCAAAAGTGTACCACGTATCTCCCAGAAGAATAAGTACTTTTCCGCTGTTCACATAATTTGTGCTTCCCAGATACGCTACAAACCTGACGTTTTCAAGTTCTTTGTCATCACTGTTCTTGCATCGGTATTCTACGGCATCTCCGATATCGTAATGCTTCCACCATGAATCAAGATCGTAGGGCTTCCACTTAGGCTCAGGCTTGGCATCCGTAACCCACTTTCTCGGAAGAAAGTACCTGTAAGTGTTATCGCCTATCAGAAAAACATAATCGCCGCTTTCAGTTCCCAGAAGCGTACCCTGCCGGGTATGATGCAGGGATTCAAAGTCCTTCACAGAGTCAGAGAAGTATCCGTCCTCTCCGATAAAGTCCTGTGCTTCATCAACGTCAAAGCCGGTTAAGGGCTTTTTGCCTTCAATGATTTTCGGATCTAAAGTCATTCTTCAAAAACTCCAAACGGCTGCCATTTCCCGGCACTTTCGTTAAACAATTCGAACTCCTTGAACAAATTGCCGACTGAAAACATCATATTGCCCAGACAAATTTTATCGTCCCCGCCGCCGATATACATTAGTTCATAAATTTTATTAGAATATTTGTCCTTGATTTTTACCCAGCTCTCAATTACGCCGTCATTCAAAAATTCTTTGTATTCAGCATGATCCTTGAAAGCCCGCCATTGAGGTTTTTTCTGTTCTGCCCACTCACAGGGGATTATATATGGGAACTTGTTTATTCCCATCGCAAACGGCAGGTCGTCTTTATCGTCAACAACAGTCAGGCGGCCTTTGGTGCATACCCGCAAATCCCGAAATGAGGTATAATCATGAGCGAAATAACAGTCCTTGCCGAAAAACGGTTTAGCCTCTTTAGTGTCAAACGGTGTTAAAGGTCTATTGCCTTCAATAATTCTCGGATCTAATTTCATTCCGAATCCTCCCTCGCCTTTTCAATGTACTTAATGACCTCGTCTGTATACCAGTCTAAGTCCACACAAAATACATACGCTTGATCCTTGATCATCTCAAAGAGGCATTCTGCCTGGATCTTGGCTTCTTCTCTGGCTTCTTCTCTTCTTGCTTCTTCTTTTGCTTCTTCGTTTTCTTCAATCATTCTTTAACTCCAAAAGGCTGCCATACTTTTTCATCGGGATTTTCAGTGTCCCATGCAAACATCTCATAATCACTAAGCAGAGCGGAAAGTTTAAAACACTTCGGTCCCAAAAAGATATTGCCGTTCCCCGGCATAGTCTCCACGAGATCCGGGTGAGTCTCAAAACCGGAATACTG
>JAZOWR010000274.1:0-14656 GCA_045659345.1 Ructibacterium sp. | reverse complement strand
TAACGAGATTATTAAGGCTTTGGAGTGTTGTAGTAAGTCAACTTGTGATGGCTGTGAATTTGGCAAGCAATGTGATGGCTTTACACCGATTAACCTTGCCCTTGACCTTATCAACCGCCAAAAGGCAGAGATTGAGAGGTTGAAAGTTGATAGCAAAATGCACATTGTTTACAAAGGTGCAAGGGGTTTCGGTAGGGCATTCTTTTTTAGTGAAGTAGTCAAACAAGCCAAAGCCGAAGCAATCAAAGAGTTTGCGGAGAGGTTGAAAGATAAGTTGGGCAACACGGATTTAGCCATACACTTTATCGACAACCTTGTAAAAGAAATGGTGGGTGGTGCGGAATGATTTGGATTGTAGGCTGTGTGTGCCTTGCGGTTGGATTTTGGTTAGGCTTTGGAATGTGCGCTGTGCTTTCTATGAATAGGGGTGATGATGACCATGGCTGAAATCAAAGACAGCGGAGAGCGAACCGAGTTTTCAAGCGGTGCTGTCCGGGATATGCACGGCGGCAAGGGCAGATTTGACCTTCTCCCCATGTGCGTGTTGATGCGGCTGGCAAAGCACTATGAAAACGGCTGTGTCAAATACGGTGATAGGAATTGGGAAAAGGGGATTCCCTGCCATAGTTTTGCCGACAGTGCAATGCGCCACCTTGTCAAATATATGGACGGATGGAAAGATGAAGACCATCTGATTGCGGCGATCTGGAATCTGTGCGGTCTTGCGTGGACAGAGGAAAAGAAGCCGGAATTGATGGATATACCATCCCGGAAGGAGTGACAACCAATGGATGTGCGGGTTTATCTTGAACAGTTGGAAAAACTGGACACTATCATCATCAATAAGATGGTCGAAAAAGCAAAGTGGCTTGATGTCGCACAGGGTATCACGGCGCATTTCGGCGGTGAACGGGTGCAGTCTTCCGGCAGTCAACAGAAAATGGCTGATGCCCTTGACATTGCCGCTGATATTCAGCGAGAAATTGACCGCCTGAAAGCACAAAAGGACGAAATCGGCAAAACCATTCAGCAGCTTAACGCCACCGAATATGATGTGATTCACAAGCGGTACATTCAACAAATGGAGTTTGAAGACATCGGCACATCAAAAGGACAGTCCAAAAGTTGGGCAACCACAGTCCACGGAAGGGCTTTGAAAAACCTTCAGCGGATTTTGGATGCACAAGAACAGGATTGGGCTGATATTGCTATTGAAAAACTTAAAAATATGTGACCAATCTGTATTGTTTGTGACCCGGTGTGACCAAATTGGACTTGAAATGCGGAAAAACATAGATTATAATTATAATAGAAAAATTGTGAAAAGCACCTACCCTTTCCGGGGCGGGTGCTTTTTTCGTTGCCATGAAAGGGGTGTTGCATTGTGGGCAAGATGACGGCAAAACAGCGGCGTTTCTGTGATGAATACCTGATTGATCTGAATGCAACACAAGCGGCAATTCGGGCGGGATATTCAAAGAAAACCGCCAATAGAATTGCAACTGAAAACCTGTCAAAACCAGTCATCAAAGAATATGTGGCGGCACGGATGGCAGAAAAGGAATCTGAACTGATTGCTGACCAAGATGAAGTATTGAGATACCTTACTTCTGTTTTGCGTGGTGAATCGCAATCTGAAATTGTGGTGGTTGAAGGTATCGGCATGGGTACATCCGAAGCCCGGACGATGCAGAAAGCCCCAGACGAAAAGGAACGCTTGCGAGCTGCGGAACTACTTGGCAAGCGGTACGGGCTTTATACTGACCGTATTGAACAGGAAGTCGATATGGATTTGAAAATCACTGTTGATTATGGTGATGATGCCGAATGAACATAAGAATTCAAGCAAATCCCGCTTTCAAAGAAGTCAACCAAAGCAAGAAACGCTATATAGTCATGAAGGGGTCGGCTGGTTCTGGAAAGAGCGTTGACACGGCGCAGAATTACATTCTTCGGTTGATGAATGACAAGGGCAGAAACCTTGTGGCAATGCGAAAGTCAGACATCACCAACCGGGACAGCACCTTTGCCGAGTTGACGGGTGCTATATATCGGATGTTCGGTGACAAGGCTGAACAATACTGGCAGATAAACAGAAGCCCCCTTCAACTGACTTGCCGCCACAACGGAAACAAAATCATCTTCCGTGGAATGAACGATGACAAACAGCGTGAAAAGCTGAAGTCAATCACATTCCAAAAAGGCAAGTTGACGGATGTATGGCTGGAAGAAGCAACCGAATTCACACAAGCAGACCTTGAAATCATTGATGACCGTTTGCGTGGCGAGTTGCCGCCCGGTCAATTCTATCAGATCAGAATGACCTTCAACCCGGTGAATAAAAGCCACTGGATAAAGAAGGTCTTTTTTGATATTCCAGACCCCAATGTTTTGACCCATCATTCCACATACTTGATGAACCGCTTCATTGATGATGCCTACCGTGCCAGAATGGAGCGCAGAAAGCAAGTTGACCCGGACGGCTATCAAATATATGGTCTGGGCGAATGGGGCGAAATTGGCGGCCTTATACTGCAAAATTGGGAAGTGAAAGAGATTTCCCAGAACCTGAACGATTATGACGATGTTGCAATCGGTCAGGACTTCGGCTTCAACCACGCCAATGCAATTCTTGTTCTTGGCTGGAAGGATGACAACATTTATATTCTTGATGAAATCTACCAGCACGAAAAGGACACTTCGGAAATCATACAACTGGCTATTGCAAAGAACACCCCCCGCAACAAGCAGATGTGGTGTGATTCCGCAGAGCCTGACCGAATCAAGATGTGGAAAGATGCCGGATTCCGTGCAAG
This sequence comes from Ructibacterium sp., assembly GCA_045659345.1. Lineage (GTDB taxonomy): Bacteria > Bacillota > Clostridia > Monoglobales > Monoglobaceae > Ructibacterium. The sequence goes on along the minus strand of JAZOWR010000274.1, from coordinate 11,840 downwards.
GGGAGTGGACAAGGGCGGTTCTGCTGGTTCAGTCAAGGCGCAAATTGACTGGCTGAAGCAAAGGACAATATATGTTCACCCGCACTGCATCAACACCATCAAGGAAATGCAACAGTGGAAGTGGAAGAAAGATGAACGGTCTGGGGAATATCTGGACGAACCTGTTCCAATTATGGATGATGCAATGGCGGCTTTGCGGTACGGCGTGGAAGGCTGGCGCAAGGTCAAAAAATGGATGATTTGATTCGGGCAGTATGCACAGCACCAGCAGCTTTTCCCTTTTGGCTTTCGGGGAAAGGCTGGGAAATACTTATATCTCCTTGGGGCGGCGGCATCGGCTGTCCGCCTATGGTGCTTGCATCACTGTCATTATTGTTTTACAAGGTAAGGTGAAAAACTATGGCTTTAACTGTTGCCGAGATAAAGCGGTTTATCTCTGATGATATGGCTTCCGAAAAGAAACAGCGGGCGGCTGTTGGTAATAGATATTACAACGGCGAACATGACATTTTGAAATGTCGGCTGTTTTATCACAATTCTGATGGCAAACTGGTTGAGGACACAACCCGTTCCAATATCAAGATTTGCCACCCGTTCTTCACGATTCTTGCAGATCAGTTGTCTGCTTATGCTCTTTCCACGAAAAACAACCCGATTCAGGCAAAGGAAAAGGCAGACGGCTTGCAAGATTTACTGGATGAACGCTTTGATGATGATTTCTGGGCTGAAATCGGTGAATTGATAACGGGTACATATACCAAAGGCTTTGAATATGTGTACCGCTACAAGGACAGCGACAACAAATCTGTCTATCAGTGTGCGGACAGCATGGGCGTTGTGGAAGTACAGGCGAAGGATGCTGATGATGGTCAAGACCATGTGATTTACTGGTATATTGACCGCATTGACAAGGGCAGAAAGACTGTCAAGCGCATTCAGGACTGGACAAAGACCGAATCGCTGTATTATGTGCAGATTGGTGACGGTGCAATCAAGCCTGACGAAGCTGCACCGTACAACCCCCGCCCCCATGTGGTGTTCACAGACCCGAAATCTGGGCAGAAGATGGGCAAGCCCTTTGGTCATATTCCTTTCTGGCGGCTTGACTATAACAAGAAGCAAATCAGCGGCTTGAAACCAATCAAGGGTCTGATTGATGACTATGACCTTCATGCTTGCGCCCTATCGAATAACCTTGTGGATTTTGACACCCCGCTTCATGTGGTTTCCGGCTTTCAGGGTGACAATCTGGACGAATTGCAACAGAACCTGAAGACCAAAAAGGTTGTCGGCGTTGATGCTGAAGGTGATGTGCAAGTCAGAACAGTTGATATTCCCTATCAGGCACGGAAAGAAAAGTTGGATATTGACGAAAGAAACATCTATATCTTCGGCATGGGCTTCAATCCGGCGCAGGTTGGGGATGGCAACATCACAAATGTTGTCATTATGTCCCGTTACACCCTGCTTGACCTGAAGAAAAGCAAACTGGACAAGCGGCTGAAAAAGTTGCTGAAGCAGTTCATCAAGATTGAGTTGGACGAAATCAACAATGAACACGGCACTGATTATCAGATGTCGGACATCATCATTGATTTGACCCCTGAAATCCCGACAAATGAAGCCGAGAACATCCAGAATGAGAGAATCAAGGCTGAAATCCGCCAGATCGAGGTCAACACCATCCTGAACATTGCGGCGAATGTGGGTGATGAACAAACCCTGAAAGCCCTGTGTGATGTGATGGAATGGGACTATGAGGAATTGAAGGGCGAGGTTGAAAAACTGAACGAAGGACAATCCACCGCCAACGCAAGGGCAATGCTGGAAGGTGTGGTGACGAATGAACCGCAGACAGAAACTGGTTCAGCAACAATTCCTGAATAATGAAGAAGCGGTCATCCGGCGGCTGAAATCCGTTTACAGTGCATCCCTGAAGGACATTGAGAAAAAGGCACAGGCTTTGCAGGATGACATCAACAGGCTTGGAACGCTTGCGAATCTGGCTGTGAGTGAGGAAGAAAAGGCACAGTTCCTGTCCATGCAACAGTCCAAAATCTATCAAAAGCAATATCAGGATGCCTTGCGGAAGCAAATCGGCAGTGTGCTTGATAATATGCAAGTGGAAGAATTCAAGACTGTTTCTGAATATCTGACAAAGTGCTATGAAGAAGGCTTTGTTGGCACGATGTTTGACTTGCAGGGGCAGGGGATTCCCCTTTGCTTTCCGCTTGACCAAGAAGCAATGGTCAGGGCTGTGCAGCTTGACAGCAAAATCAGTCAAGGGCTATATTCCCGGCTGGGTGAAGATGTGTCTATGCTGAAACGGAAGATTTCAGCACAGGTCAGCCGTGGCATTGCAACGGGTATGAGTTGGCAACAGGTGGGGCAACAGTTGGCTGGAACAACCAACATAGGCTTCAATAATGCCGTGCGGATTGCCCGGACAGAAGGACACCGCATTCAGGTTCAGTCTGGAATGGATGCTTGCCACAAGGCAAAGGAAAAGGGCGCAGATGTTGTCAAGCAGTGGGACAGCACACTTGATAAAAGAACCCGTGACAGCCATGTGAGAGTTGACGGCGAGATCAGAGAACTGGACGAGAGGTTCAGCAATGGTCTGATGTTCCCCGGTGACCCGTCAGGCGGTGCGGCTGAAGTTGTGAATTGCCGCTGTGCTTTGCTTCAGCGGGCAAGATGGGCTTTGGGCAATAGTTTCACCAAGATGGACAACGAAACCGGGGAACTGGTTGACTTCTCCAATATTGATGACTATAACGAATTCAAAAAGCAGTATTTGAAAGCGGCAAGTCAACAGGTGAGCGCAAAGACCAAAGCGAAAACAGCCCCAAAAGTGACCATAGCAACCATAGCAGATGCGGCTGACTTTTCAGCACTTGACAAATATTTACAATCGCAATATAATATTAGCGTAGATGATGCTGTGAAGGCACTGGATTTCGACACTGTGAAAAGCGCACTTGTCGGGTGCGAAAGTGTTATTGAAGAATATCCGGGGCTGGCTGACAGCATTTCAAGAATTATCACCAGCAAAAGCGGTATAATGTCGTGTGCTGGCGAGGAAATCACATTCAATCCAGCTTACTTTTCCAACAACACAAAACTGTTGGAAACTTGCAAGAAACAGTCTGCAAGCCGTTATTTTATTCCTAACGCAAACCCTGAAAGCGTAGGCGTACACGAAAGCGCACACGCTATTGAATGGATGCTGATTCAAAAGAACAGCAGTGCTTATCAATACGAATGGCAACAAATTGAAGCGTGGAACAAATGCACCGAAGCCAAAAAGCTGGTGTCACAGGCTTGTAAGAACATCAAGAAAACGCCATACGGCAAGGGCAAGAAAAACTTTGAACTTATAGACGGCATTTCCCGGTATAGTCATGACACCGCATCCGAAACAATGGCTGAAGCCTTTGCGGATGTGTACGCCAACGGCGAAAAGGCAAACCCGCTGTCTATTGAGATTAAGCGACTGACCGCTGAAACGGTTAAAAACTATGAAGGGGGCATATTTCCATGAGAACAGAACAGATTTGGGACAAGTGGATGTTATATGACGATGACGGCTTTGTAAGCGGCATTCGTGATGATGCCCCTGATGATGTCAAAAAGGCTTATGCGGAGTATGTCGCAGAGCGTGAAGCCGAAGCAAAAAGCGGCTTTATCGCAAAATAACATTCAGACACCACCAAAAGCACTTTGCAGAAATGCAAGGTGCTTTTTTCATGCAGTAAAGAGGTAAGCAGTATGACAATTCAAAAGAATATTGATGTGTATCTTAATCAAAAGAAAAACATCAGAATCATTGATTTAGTCCAGTATGATACAGGCATTGAACTGGTGTTCAATGTGGTTGACTATGAGCTGCCGAGCAGTGCGATAGCCAGCCTGTATGTGCAAAAGCCGTCTGGTAAGTTTGTTTATCAAGATGCGGAAAGAAAAGAATACAATGTGTTTTCGGTGAAACTCAATAATCAGGCTACGGCAGAATATGGGCGTGTTCCGTATCAGCTTTGCATTACAGGCAGTAACGGCATCATTACCACATTTGCGGGCGTTATGCTGATTGAAAAATCGTTGAAAGATGCTGGCGCAACCGAATCAAAGTCTGTTATTAGTGCTTTTAACGAGTTGACTGCTGAACAGTTGCACATCTTTATGACAGAAGCAATGGTAATTGCAGATCAAGTAAAAGCCACCATTCCCGATGATTACACCGAAACCACGGAAAAGGTGGACACGCTGTTCAATTCCACCGCCAATGCTATCAAGGGCAATTTGTCCGGGTCTGTGGTTGCGGCTGATGATGTTTCGCCATTAGGATGTTATTTGTCTGTGCGGGCGCATGGCAAGAATCTTCTTCCATACCCGTACAAAGAAACCACAAAGACCGCCAGCGGTATCACATTCACGGACAACGGTGACGGAACTATTACCGCAAATGGAACGGCAACCGCAACCACAACCTTCAATTTGAATAATAATGTTCCTTTAATTGGTGGAAAAACCTATGTAATGAGCAACAATTATATGGTTGCTTCGTACAAGAACGAAGTTGGAAGCGTGAAATGGTTTATTGGGACAACCCCGTTTGTTTGGAACGAAGAATACACGCTTGTTCAGCTTTATTTGCAAATTTCAAGCGGCGCAACGGTGAATAATGTTGTGATAAAACCGCAAGTTGAGCAGGGCAACACACCAACTGTTTACGAATCGTGGTTTGACCCGTCAACGGTGACAGTGAAAAGGTTGGGCAAAAATTTACTTAAAAACGAAGAAAATTCACAGACCATCAATGGAATTACATTCGCCGTGCAAGACGATGGAACGGTGTCTGCAAGTGGCACGGCAACAGCGGATGCGACTTTTGTGATTTACAAAAGACCGCCACTTGAAGTAGGTGAAACCTATGTGTTGAACGGCAATCCCAGCGGCGCAAGCGAAAATAAGTATTATATGCGCTTGGTGCTGGCGTGGGACGGAGTAAATCACAATTTGTATGATTACGGCACAGGAACTGGTTTTGAGGTTGGCGGCAAAGTCACAGCGGCAAATTTATCAATCACAATCAAATCCGGGGTAACAGCAAATGGCTTGCTTTTCAAGCCGATGATTTGTCATGTGTCTTGCGATAACTCTTTTGAACCTTATACAGAACAGACGGCAATTCCCGCCGCTGACGGCACAGTTTCCGGCATGACATCCCTTTCCCCGAACATGACCATTCTGACGGACACAGAGGGCGTAACGATAGAATGTGAGTACATCCGGGACAGCAACAAGGTCATTGAACGGCTTGTGAATGCAATCACCGCACTTGGCGGCACAGTATAACAGGAAAGGAAGTGATGCGGCATGATAAAAGTAATCGGCGGCGCACTTTGGCAATGGGACACCGGGCGAAAGGTGCAAATCATAGCGAGGGGCGGCTATACAATTTCCGGGGTGCAATTTTTCAACGGCACAACAGAAAACGCCTTGCGGGGCATTTTGTTGGCTGATAACACTGCTGAAATCCCAAACGAGTTCATGCAGACTGCAAACAACCTGACTGTATATGCGGTTATGGAGCATAAGAATGGCGAACGCACCATAGAAAGTGTTGTTTTGGGGGTTAGAAAGCGGAAAAAGCCTGACGATTACATCTACACCCCTACGGATGTGCTGACCAGCGAAGCAGTTATTGTCACCAATATTGGTGCAACAGGGGATGGCAAAATAGACGATAGCGAAGCCATACAAAAGGCGTTGAACAACTATTCAACTGTTATCATTCCCGCTGGCACTTACCGAGTAAAAGGGCTAACAATAACCCGATCTAATGTCAAGGTTGTTGGAGAAAATGCCACTCTACAAATCACGGACGATTGCGATTTGACGGGATACTCAAAAGAGCCGAATGGCATATATATCAAAAGCACCGACCCTGCAAACCCTGTCAGCAATGTGGAGATAAGTGGCATACATTTTGACGGCAATGCTTCGCACTTTTTCGCTAACGGAGCGGACACCGTGGATAAGTTTGACAGCAACTGCATTGTGATGGCTAATGCGGAGAATGTGACTGTCCACCATTGCACTTTCAACAACTACAAAAGCCGTGGAATAGGGAGCGGCGTAGATAAGTACGATACAGAAGAGGTAGACCACTACGGAGTGCATGGCTTGCATGTTTACGATTGCGAGTTCAACAACGATAAATTGCCCTATAAGGTTGTAGAGATTACGGATAGCACACCAGCGGGCGGCAAAAACGGCGATTACAAGCCGGATAATGGCACATATCACATCATGCCGCATACAAACGCTATTCAAATTCTGCAAAGCGGCGGCAAGGCTTATGACAGCGATATAGTGATTGAACGGTGTACTGTTCACAAATCGCCGAACTATGGCTTTATGTTCTATCCGTCCACTCATCGTATTACTGTTAGGGATTGCACGATTAAGAATTGCGGTCTATACACTTCAGAGGAAGCGGATGTGTACGGCGGCGGCGGACATATCGACTATGGATATTATCGCCGTCCTGTTACTGGTGATGATAAGGCTGACCATTCCGATGGTAGTTGTATCAAGCTGAATACTGTGCGTGATGTTCTTATTGATAATAACGATTTGCATGGAGCAAAGGCAAGCAACATCACCATACACACGGCACAAAAGAAAACCTATGACGAATTAGGCAAAGTGTGGGCGAATTTGAAGTGGCTACCAACAAAAAATGTTGTTATTTGCAACAACCGTATATATGGCGGCGCAGACCAGCGAAGAACTGGCAACGGAATAAATGTCGAAGCGGGCGAGGATATAAAGATTGTGGGCAACACGATAGTTGACCAAATCGGCGTTGCTGAAAATCATGCTGTTTGGGGTTCTGCTGTAAAATTCAGCAAACCTACGGCAATTACATCAAATGTGTCTTGTCTTATTTCGGGCAATACTATCAATAACTGTTCCAATGGTATGGTGCTGTTTGTTGCACAGGTGACGGATAATATCATCACGGAAACGAGTGCGGCGATGTATTTTAGCACTAATTCCGCCAGAGCTGCCGAAAGCATTATTGTCAGGGGCAACAAGATAAGCAGAACGGCAACGAATTATACTGTGTGTATCGACATTAGAAATGCCGTAAACGCTATTGTTAGCGAGAATATGATTACAAATTATTCTCGTGGGTTGCAACTCTATGGCTCGTCAAAGTATATCACCGTAGGCGGGAATAAGTACATAGATTGTAGCCGCCCGATAGTTGCAACTATAGATGATAAAACGCTTGTCGATGGTGGTACATCTTCCAAGCACGATAATGTAAACATCTACGGAAATTCGTTTGCTAAAACCGATGGCGAAAGCCTAATCCCGCAAACAAACTATACTATTGTGTGGGAGAACACCAATGCGTTGCAGGATGACGGCACTAATGCAACGGGGGCATTCGTTCCCGCCAACTCAAAGATTGATTTTGTACCCGTAACAAGAGCATAGGGAACAAATATAACGCATAGAGAAGCACCGCCCCCCGTTGTGGGGGTGGTGCTTTTTATATGCTGATGTGGCGCAACGGAAGCGCAAGTGACTTGTAATCACTTGGTTGTAGGTTCAAATCCTATCATCAGCCCCATTGTCCAAACCCTGAAGACGATTAAAAGCTGCGGACATTTTGCCCCGGTCATGGCATATAAAAGGACTTTTTCCAGCGGATGACACCGCATATAAAAACAGCGGAAAAGAAAGGACACGATATGGAGTTTTTGAAGACAATCTTTGGTGACAAAGCCCTGACCTTTGATGAATTGGTTCAGGCGGTCAACGCCCACAACGGCAACGAAGCCAACAGGGACAATCAGATCAAGATTGGCAACCTTGGCGGCGGCGAGTATGTCAGCAAGGGCAAGCACGATTCCGAACTGGAACGGCTGAACGCCCTTTTGTCCGGCAGGGACACTGACATTCAAAGCCTGACGGCAACGCTGGAAGACTTGAAAAAGGGCAAAGGCGATGCCGAAGCCATCCAGAAGAAGTTGGCTGATGCTGAACAGATGCTGGCAGATTCCAAAGCACGGGAAGCGGAAATGCGGTTAAAATACGCCGTCCGTGATGCTTTGCGTACTGCAAAGGCAACGGATGTTGACTATCTGGCGTTCAAAATCAGCGAGAAGTTGAAGGACGAAGGCAAGTCCCTTGAATTGGACGAAAACGAAAATATCAAGGGTTGGGATGACCTTCTTTCGGGTCTGAAAACACAGTTCCCCGCCCAATTTGAAAAGGCTGGCGGCACAGGTATTCAGATTGATGCGAATCCCCTACCTAATGGGGACAATCGCACGGCAGAGCCGCAAAGCCTTGCTGAAGCACTGCAAATGCAGTTTGATTCTGCAAAATAAACTACAAATGAAAGGTTAAAAAGGTGAAAATTATGTCTGCTATGACTTTACAGGAAATCAAAAATGGTATGACTGACAAAGTATTTGGTCAGATCGTTGACATTTTCCTTCGGGAATCTGACATTCTTCAGGTTCTGCCGTTTGATGATTGCGTATCTCCCAGCGGCGGCGGTTCTACCATGAAGTATAAGTATCTGCGGAAGGTTCTGCCCGCAACTGCACAGTTCCGCAAGATTGGCGGTGAGTACACCGCTTCTGCGGCTACCAAGCAGGAGTTTGAAGCCGCCCTTGCCATTATGGGTGGCGAAGTGCAGCTTGACCGTGTTCTGAACAAGGTTGCTGGCAAGTGGGATAATCTGGCGTATCAGGTTGAGGAGCATATCAAGGCGGTTGTTTCGCTGTTCCATTACACCCTGATTAACGGTGATGCTGTGGCAACTGCCGCCACCGATGCCCCGGAGTTTGAGGGTCTGGATTCCATGCTGGTGGGCACTTCCACCGAGTTCAATGCTGGTGATGCCGTCATTGACCTGTCCAACATCACCAACACCAAGGCAAACGCTGACCAGTTCTATGAGGCACTGACACTGCTGATTAAGTCCACCAATGCGGATGCCCTGCTGATGAACACCCAGACGATTGCCAAGATTCAGACCGTTGCCCGTCTGCTGGGCTACAAGACCGAAACCGAGGAAGCCTTTGGCAAGAAGGTCACTTCCATTGACGGTGTGCGCTTCATGGATTTGAAGAACCACTATACCGTTCAGGGTGGTGTTGCCGTTCCCAATAGCGTTGTCGGCGTGAACGATGGCAAGACGGACATCTATGCTGTCAAGTTCGATGTCAACGATGGTTTCCACGGCATCAGCCTGAATGGTTCTGCGGTTATCGACCAGTATCTGCCCAACTTCAATGACCCCGGCGTTATGAAGAAGGCAGAGGTTGAGATGATTGCCGCCACCGTTCTGAAGAATACCCAGCACGCTGGCGTTCTGCGTAACATCAAGATTGCCTGATAAGGGCGAAAGAAAAGAAAGGATGATACATCATGGCAAAGTACATTGTCACCGTTAAAAACAACCCTTCCTTCTGCGGCAAGGGTGCTGGCGGCGTTCAGTTCGCCAACGGCAAAGCCGAGGTTGATTCTGACCGCATGGCGGAGTGGTTCAAGACCCACCCCGGCTATGAGGTAGCCAAGGCAAAGGCTGACAACAAGTGATAAGGCGGTGAACCCTGATGATTATTTCTGTTGAAAAGGCAAGAGAACTTGTCAGATTCCCTGACGGCTGGACGGACAAGAAAATCAAAATGAAGCTGTTGTCGGTGGAACAGACCATCAGGGCATACACCAACAACAACTTCCAGAACAGGGATTGCAGGGTTCGGGCTGACATTGCCGCTGGCGTGTTTATGTCCGAATCCCTGATTCCCTTTTCTGTTGGTGACACTGTACAGGTCAGTGAATCCCGGTTGAACAAGGGACTTTTCACCGTACACACGGATGATGACCTAACCTTCATGGTTGATGAAGAAACACGGGATGAAGATGCCGTCCTTGTCACTAAAATTGAATATCCCGCTGATGTGGTCACCTGTTGCGTGAACCTGTTGGAATGGGAAGTGAACAACCGGGGCAAGGTTGGCATTCAGTCCGAAACCCTGTCCCGTCATTCTGTGACCTATTTCAATATGGACGGCGCAAATCAGGTGATGGGCTACCCCGCATCCCTTCTGGGCTGTCTGAAGGCATACAGAAAGGCACGGTGTTGACATATGGCAAACATCGGCGGCAACATCACAGGTATTATCCAGACCAAATCCACGGAAAAGAATGCGATTGGTGAAGCGGTAAAAACATGGGCTGATGCTTTCGGTCAGGTTGGCTGGTTGGGTATGCAATCGGGCGAGAGCAAACGCACCAATTTCAACGCCAAGATTGAGGAATCAACCCATGTTTTCCTGTGTGACTATCATTCCGGCATTTATGCCCTTGCAGATCAGGACACACGAATGGTCATCAAGGGCGTGGTTTATGATGTGCTTTTGATTGACAATCCTGATGAAATGGATGAGCAGCTTGAAATCTATCTTCGCAGGGTAGGTGCTTGGGATGGGAAGTAAAGTTGAATTCAAAGATTTCACAATTCAAGTCAAAGGCGCAATGAATGACCGCATCAATGCCGTTTTGGAAGAGTGTGCCGGGGAACTGGAATCACAGGTGAAGCGAAATTCCCGTGTTGATACTGGCAAGACAAAAAGCAGTTTCCAACACAAGGTTGTTGATTCTGAACACACCGCCTATATCGGGTCAAGTGAAGAAAACGCAATCTGGGAAGAATTCGGCACTGGTGAACACGCACTGAAAGGCAACGGCAGAAAGGGCGGCTGGTTCTATGTCGATGCAAAGGGTGAAGGACATTTCACCCACGGCAAGAAGCCGTCACGGGCTTTCTGGAAGGCTTATACAAGCCTGAAAAACGCAATCATCAAACGCATTCAGGATTCATTGAAGGGGCTGTAATATATGGACAATTTGAAATTCATCAATGAACAGATGGGCATTATTGCAGTCCCTTATGATTTCGGGGAATGGTCATCTGACATCACATATCCGTATTTTGTTGGTGAGATTACCGAAGAACCGACAATGACGGAAGACGGATTCGAGGAATCCACACTTCTTCTGACGGGCTTCCACCGGGGGACAATGCTTGACCTGTTGACGGCCAAGGAAAAAATCAAAAGACACTTTGACCCCATTTATGGGGCAAGGGGCAACACAGACAGCGGCGCAATCGCTGTCTTTTTTGATGGCTTTTTCCCTATCCCCACCGGGGAAGCCGATCTGAAGAAAATCCAAATCAATCTGAAAATCAAAGAATGGAAAGGGGCTATCTAATATGGCTACTATTGGCAAACATGGTTTGACAACCACCACCCCTGAAAACATCCTTCTGGGTGCTGGCACTTATCACAAGGGCTTGAAGTTTGAGGGCAACGATTGGACTGGCACTTGCATTGGTGCTACTTCCGGCGGCGGTAAGGTGTCCATTGAAGGCGAGTACAAGGACATCGAACTGGACGGCGCACTGGTGGCGGTCAAGGGTCTGACCGTCAAGACGGGCGGCAAGGCTTCTATTGAAGCGAGCTTGGCAGAGCTGACGGGCGATAACATCAAACTGGCAACCAACTTTACCGAGGGGGAGAGCGATGCCGAGGGCTACACAATGTATGTTGACAAGCCCAACATCACCGAGAATGACTATGTTGCGAACTTCGGCTTTGTCGGTAAGACCGCAGACGGCAGGAAGAACATCATCGTCATTTTTGAGCATGCGCTGTGCAAGTCTGCCTTTGAGTTGGAAGGCAAGAACAAGGAGAACAGTGTGCTGAAAGTGACACTGGATGCCTACGCAGAGAACGCTG
>JAZOWR010000273.1:0-6808 GCA_045659345.1 Ructibacterium sp. | reverse complement strand
AACGATGTGGTCTATGCAAGTTACTGCCCAATTACCGGCAAGGGAGCCGGAGAAAAGTGCCCCGCAGAATCGTATTACTTTGTAAAAGGTAAGACCCCCGGCGGCACCTGTACCGACGAACACGAAAATCTGCAAGAAGAGGGCGAGGAGGGTACAACTGAAGACAGCACAGAGAACAATGGTACCGCCCCAACTCCATCAAGCAGTTCTGCTCCGACAGCTACCTTTCCAACCAAGACTACCACGCCAAGCTCTCAAACCTTAATAGAATAAAACAAGAACCGCCCAGAGGGGCGGTTCTTGTTTATATAAAAGCAGCTATTTCGGCATTATTCTCAAGTGACAGCAGACACAACAAAAGGCTAAGTTTTTATAAAAACTTAGCCTTTGCTAAAACTATTTTACAATAATAATGGTTGCTTCAAAGATGCCGTTCTTCTCTGCACCCGTTACCGTAACAGATGCGCCGTTTGGAATCTCCTTCGCCGTAGTAGAATTGCCATTGGTCTTTAAGAAGTTGGTCTTGCTGTTGTAGTACACACTATGGATATTTCCGTTTGCATCTTCTACATTGATAACCTTATATCCGGTGTTAGCACCAACTACAGTTCCTGAAAGTTCATCCTTATCACTGGTGACAACCGAAGATGCAGAGATGGTTTTGATCTCGGTTCCGTCCAGCGTACCGCTGACGGTAATATTCCGTCTTAACTCATAAATGGTTGCTTCTGCGCCGGCAATCTTAATCTTTGCATCGGAGCGAAGTTTATAGTCTCTGGAAGTTCCGTTGGTGGTAATGGTCAAATACGGTTTTGCCGTAATATGAATTTCGCTCAGTGTACCGCTAAATTCCTCGGTAGAGCTGGTGGCGGTAATCCGGGTCACCTTGCCATTGGCAACGGTCAGTTTAACCGCGTCACCGGCAGAAAGGCTACGATATTCTGTCGCTACTCCGTCACGGGATACTGTTGCGCCCTTGTTAGCTACCACATAGGTCTGCTCAGTGCCGTCTTCTTCGGTAATCTCAACATAAATATGATTAGCATCATCAAAGGTAATGTCTATCAGTGTTCCTTTAACCACAAAATCAGGGTCTGTTACCTCAATGGCAATTGCTTTGCCGTTGTTAACCGTTACTTTTACAAAATCCTTCTTTTCAAGATCCGTAAAGCCTGCCTTGGTTCCTTCAATGGTAATCGCACAGTTCTCTGCCAAGGTATAGGTAGCGGTGTTACTCTGATCCTCAGAGTCTGCCAGCGTAACCTTTTTATTGTCGCCAGAACCGCTCAGCATAGAAATCACCGCATATACGGAAACACTTTTGCTTTCATCCATTGCCTCGCCGGTTACTGTAACGGTTTGAACATGTCCGTTGATTTCTACAACGGAGACCTCATCGCCTTGCTCCAGGTCGTTCAGTTCAATCCTTTCACCCTCATAATAGGCAACCGTATCTGCGTTGACTACACGCTTGCTCTCATTTCCGTTTCTGTCAAAGGTAATGGTGTTCTTTACCAAATCCAAAGCTTCTATCGTTCCGCTGTAGGTAGTTTTATTGATTTTTGCAATCATTCTGGAAAGCAAGGTTGCCATCTGTGCACGGGTCAAAGAAGTATTGGGTGAGAATACCGTTGCGCTTCCGTCTGCAGATGCCATACCGTTCATAATATTCTGCTTGGTTACATATTCTACATAGGGTCTTGCTGCTGCCGGAATCTGCTCATCATCCGGATAGGTTGCAGCCGAAACTTTAAAGCCGGCTGCCTCGGCGTTTGCGCCCAACAATTTTGCCATAAGAATCGCCGCCTGGCAACGGATAAGCTCTGTATTGGCATTGGCAGAAGATGCATATGCTGCTAAATCTTCTTCGGTCAGGATTCCGTTGTAGACCAAATATGCAAGTTCTTTTGCATAAGTTGTATTATATTTGGCAGCAGTTGTGCCGTAAACGCTTTGAGCATTTGCAGCAACTTCAGCATAAGCAGATTCTTCTGCACCCAACATTCTAGCCATAAGAATCAGACATTCTATCTTGGAAATCGCACGGTAAGGTTTGAAGGTTCCATCCTCATAGCCCTTAATATACCCGGCGTTTACCATCTTCTCAATGGAATCTTTCGCCCAGGAGACGGTGGCATCATTGTCTACATCACTAAAGGTCGCTGCCATCACCGGCGTCACTGCCACAGTCAACGCTACGGCAAAGGAAAGAATCCCCGCAAATACTCTGCGTTTTTTCATAAAAGTTCCTCCTAAGTTTTACATTTTTTATTAAAACCACATGATATTCTACTTATTTTATTTTAATATACCATATCTGCTTTTTAAATTCAAGTACTTCATAAAAATTTTACTTGAAAAAAATAAACTTTTTTTACCATCGTTGCCAGAATATTTTCGGTGTATTTTTTCTTCCTCCGCACAAAATAAATGCGTAAATAAACAAAATTTTGACGCATAAAAAATTTTACAAGAGGAGGAAATTACTATGTTAAAAAGATGTGTCTCCCTGTTTGTGGCACTCTGTCTGATAGGTACGCTTGGCTCCTTTGCAGTCCTTGCAGAGGAAGTTCAGCCGGTATCGGCAGATGGCATTTATGATTTGCAAACAGGCAGTATGCCTGCGGAAATGAACTCCGCAGACCACGCCGTTTCGGATACAACCGGTCCGCAGATGCGGAGTTTTGACGGCACCAACAGTGATGGAACCTTGGATATCACAAACGGAATTACTACCAATTTGATTGAAAACAGTTCCAAATATAATGGTATGGCATCACTTCCGATTCCCAAAACTTCTGCTCCGTCTCGTTACAGTACGGTTCGAGTAGCTCTGGCACCGGACATTGCTGATACTGTGTATGCAGAAGCAGCCGAGCTCTTGGGTGCTCTTGGCATTATGGTCGGCGATGCCGAAACCGGCGCATTTAGACCCAACGACAGTATTATTCGAAGCGAGATGGCAAAGGTTGCGGTCTATGCCGTTGGACTGGAAGATGTTGCACAAAGTTCCACTTCTGCAACCAGATTCCCTGATGTGGCTGCCAACCACTGGGCAACCGGCGCGATTAATGTAGCAGACCAACAAGGAATGGTAGTCGGCGATGATGTAGGAACCTTCCGTCCGGATGACCCTGTTCTCTTGCAAGAGGCGGTAGCTATTATTGTTCGCGCAATGGGTTATGAACCCGCAGCCAATGACAAAGGCGGCTATCCTTCCGGATATATGCAGATTGCGTCCAGCAACCAGTTGCTGCGCGGGCTTTCCGGCATTGCGACAAATCCGGCAACCAGAGGAGATATTGCACAGTTGGTATTTAATGCCATGACTGTAAACCTAATGGAACAGACCGGTTTTGGCAGCAACGCGCAATATCAGGTAGTAGACAAGACCTTGCTCTACGACAGATTAAATGTCGAAAAAGCCTATGGACAGATTACCGGAACCTATGAAACCACGCTCACTGGAGGTGCAACTACCGACCGTGACCGTATCATGATTGAGGATAAACAATATCTGGAAGGCGATACTCTGGCAAGTCAGCTTCTCGGTTACAATGTATTGTACTATGCCCGTATCGACAAAACTACCGACGAGAGAACCTTAATCGTGGTTCGTGATCAAGAAAACAAAAACAAGACCGTTCGTGTAAACTCTGAGGATATTGTTTCCGTCACCGGCGGCGACGGCGAAAACAAGAGCTTTGTTTACTGGCCCAGCCAAAATGCTTCCAGCAACAAGACTATTACCATTGCCTCTGACGCTGTGTATATCTATAACGGAAAATACAAGACCGGTATCACCAACGAGGCATTAAAGCCTGCTGCCGGCAATGTAACTTTGCTGGATTCTGACACCAATGGCGTCTACGAGATTGTCTTTGTCAACCACTTTACCAACCTGGTTGTAGACACCATCTCTACCGTCACCGGCAGAGTCACCGACAAATATCTCAACGGTTCTCTGGTCTTTGACGAGGACAACGAAACCACACTCTATACCCTGATTAAAGACGGTCAGGAAATCGGCATTCAGGACTTGAAGGAATGGAATATTATTTCCTACACCATCAGCGATGACAGAACTTTGATTAAAGGCTATGTATCCGATGCCGTGCTCAGCGGTATTGTCACCGAGATTAACAATGACCGTTACCGTATCGGCAGCAGCGAGGAACTTCACAGCAAGGCAGCAAACTACCCCAACGAGATTGCCCTGCGTGACCGCGGTAACTTCTATCTTGACATCGAAGGCAAAATTGCGGCAGTAGACCCCAACGCAACCATTGATAACGCACAGGGCGCAGGCAAAAACTACGCATATCTTGCAGGTGCAGCTATGAACACCGGTTTTAACACCACCGCACAGTTCAAACTCTTCACCATGAAGGGCGAAACCGTTATTCTAAACAGCACCTCCAAAATGCGGCTCAATGATGACTACAGCGTAGAGCCTTCCGGTGTTGTTGATGCCCTGACCGCAACCGGCAGCGGCGCAATCGGCGAAATCATTGTCTATGAGGTCAACAGCAACAATGATGTTTCTGCGATTGAAACCGCAGTAGATATGACCGGAACCGGCGCGCCCAATGTAGGCGAGTTTACCATGAACATCAACCGTGAAGACATGGTCTACAAGAGTGCTTCCGGCAAGCTTGGCAGCGTAGGTATTGCAGACACCACCATCATCTTTGATATTCCGGCAGATGCCGGCAACGACACGGATAAATTCTCCATCCGTAACAAAGGTACGCTCTCTAACGAAACCACCTATGACGCAGTCATCTATGACCTGCAAGAGAACTATGTGGCAAATGTTGTGGTAATTACCAGCTCTATCGGTGTAACTGCACCCGAATCTCCGATTTTGGTTGTCGATTATATCAGTGCAACCCAAAACGAGGACTTTGAAAACACCGACCGTGTTTACGGCTGGCAAAACGGTAAGGAAATCGACCTGCTTGCTGCAGACAAGACCGTTCTGCGCAAGGGCACCGGCGGCGGCGAGTCTCTGGAACAAGGCGATATTATTCAGTATCGCACCAACGCACAGGGCGAAATTGACGGTATTACCCTGCTCTTTGACATCAACAACAAAACCACCGAGTTCAGCACTGATGTTACCGAGGATTTGACTACCGTTTACGGTAAGGTCACCAAGAAGTTCAGCGGAAGCATCAACATGACGATAAATGGCGCTGTTCAGAACCTCGCAACTGGAGATGCCACCGTATACCTGTATGATTCGACTCGAAACAAACCTCGTATCGAACTGGTATCCCCCGCCGACATCGAAATCTTTGAAGAAGGCAACGAGGCAAGACTCTTTGTGAAGATTTACGAAGATGTTGTACAGGAAATGGTTATCATCAAATAACAAAAACAATTTTTCGGTTACAAAAATACAAGGACACGCCTTTTGGCGTGTCCTTGTTAGCAGGTACCTTCACAGGTTTTTTGCAGCATTTTTATAAATTCCCGTACAGCACGGGACAGATACCGCTTGCTGTTCCAAAAAAGATAGGTGTCACGGGGAAAATCTCCAATGGTTCTAATCCCAACCGTTTCATCAAGCTGACCCTGCCAGGATACAGACGGAACCAAAGCGATTCCCAATCCCATTGCCAGATATTTTCGGATGTAAAACGGATCATCTCCCTGGATGCTGATGTTTGGAACAAACCCGGCTTGTTTGCATAGTTCCATCGTCATCCTATATTGACTGCTCCCTTTGGACATGGTAATAAACCGTTCATGGTTTAAATCTTTTAAGGTAAGTTCTCGATTTTTCATGCATTCTGCATCCTTGCTTGCCGCAAGAAGCATGGATTCCCGAATCAGTAACGCCATCTCCATTTCTCCATAGCGGACTACATCATCAGACACCACGCAATCAAAATTCTCATCTTCTTGTGTGTAATGGCTGATGGAAAAGATTACCCTTGGATGCTTTTGCCGAAACCTTTCAATTGCCTCCGTCACCACCCGGCGATTGGTACAAATCTGGATTCGGATCTCTCCGCTCAGCTCTGCATGAGTATCTGCCAAAACCGCCTTTGCTTCTTGCAGTTCCCCAAGTGCCAAGGATGCTTTTTGATAAAAAAATCTACCTTGTTCATTCAGCGAAATTCGGTTGGCACGGCGGTCAAAAAGTTGCATTCCCAATTCTTCCTCCAGGCGTTTGACACATTGAGAAATATTTGAGGCAGGCACACCATAGCATTTTGCTGTTGCAGAAAAATTTTCACTCTCTGCCGCATGGCAGAAATAGGTTAATTGTAACAGTTCCATATTTATCACCCTAAAAATATTGTAGATTTGTGTCAAGACTGGAGAACAGCGAATAATTAGACCTACTATTTTTCACTGATTTTTCCTTGAACAAAACCCATTAAAACCCGCAGGAATGTTAGATTTTCCTGCCCGATATGTAAATATTTATTATCGGCAAATATTATATTAAATTTTACGAAACAGCGCATTAAATTGGAATTTACTTACTTAAATTTATAATTGAATAGTCCATCAGGCCAACACCAATACCGAATAATATACAACCATATACCTCGGTTAACTGGTTTGCAAAGAATCCTACTGTTCCACTACCCAAAGCACATAATATTGCAAATAATAATTTTTTCTTTTTCATACAACTACACTCCTTCATTAAATTCTTATTTATTTCTGCACCATCCGACATAATTCAACTTTTGTCAAAATTATTGATTCCCCTTTGCAGTATTTATTGATGCAATTAACAGTTTGCGAATTTTACTGCATTTATCATACATATCAGCATATTCTATTT
>JAZOWR010000272.1:0-1323 GCA_045659345.1 Ructibacterium sp. | reverse complement strand
TTGGCATACCATTCGTTGATGATATTGAGAAACGGAGTAAAATCGCTGTCCTGCTGATTAGCGCTGTCAACACCGTTATTGATGGCTATGAAGCGGACATCAGCGCCGGGCAAAACCACCTCGGTGTAGTAGCCTACCTTGAGGTAGTCTCTGCCCAGTCGGCTCATATCCTTAACGATCACTGTGGCTACACAGCCTTCTTCCACAAGGGCTATAAGGCGTTGCCAATCAGGGCGGTCAAAGTTCGTACCGCTGTAGCCATCGTCCACAAAGAACTGTGTGTTGCCGAAGCCGTTGTCATCAGCGTACTTCTGCAGTATGGCTTTCTGGTTAAGGATGGAGTTGCTGTCCCCTTGAAGTTCATCGTCACGGGAAAGACGGCAGTAGAGCGCCGTGATTTTGTTTGCAATAGTTGAAGAGTATCTGTTATTCATTTGTTCCTCCTTTCCGACACTCTTCGGGCGGTACTACATATTCCCGTACTATTGCGAAGAAGTCAAGTGTTATCTGTAGTTATAAATGATAATATATTACGAACATTAGGCGGCACGGGGTGGCTGTTCACAGCGGTCTGCGCCGTCCATTATCAAGCGTTTAATCTTGTTGTAGGCGGTTTCCTTTGCATCGGTGCTAACAGCACTTTCAATAATGCAGAGGGTATCGCCGATCTGCTTTTTACGGATACTTACAGTTTTGCTTTTATCCGATTCTGCCATAGCGGTCTCCTTTCTGACCCGGTAGGGCGGGTCTAATCTCCACAGCTTTTGATGGTGCAACGGGCGTGGGGTCTTACGCACAAATTCGCATAAGTTTTAGGGGGAATAGCCCCTTGCGGAAATCCCGCAAGGCGCCTCCCGAAAATTATGCGGTAATCTGCATTACCTTGATGGCTTCGTTGCGGACGAGTTTGCCATCAAGGAACTCAAAAGCAAGGTGTCCCACCTGGTCCTGAAGAACAAACATCTCTTTCAGACAGCGGACGCTCACGGGGCGGCGGGTTACCACCCAGTAGTAAGAGAAATTACCAAATGCGATAGGCTTGCTGCCGTTACCGACAGAGGGCATAAACTCGGAGATAATGATCCTCTTGCCCATAATGGTATCGTTGGTGTGATTCCAAATGTAGTTGCCGCCGTCATCCTTAAGGGTGCGGAGAGCCTGGGCGGTTTCATCATTCATCATCCAAACGCCGTTTTTGCGGTATTCGGGTTTGACCGAGAAGAACAGCTTGACTACGTCATCGTAGGTAAGAGCATTGGTAGTCACACCAACCTCGGCACCACCATCGTCGGCAAGAATGCCGGAGGGCATATTCACACCGGT
>JAZOWR010000271.1:0-3416 GCA_045659345.1 Ructibacterium sp. | reverse complement strand
AAGATTTGTTTTAAAGCGTTCAAGATTATCCTCAAGAAACTGCACGGCGATTTTTCCGACTTCATCGCCGTCCGGAAGATCCATAGGCTTGTCTGGGTCAGGATTCAGCGTAATGACCTTATATGCTCTTTTAACGGCTTCTATGGCAAAGTCCGTTATCGGGGCAACAACGTATTCAAGGATCTTCGAGAGGACAGTCACTATCCAGTCCATGTACATACGCATCAGAAGTGACAGGGATTTTCCTATTGTACTGTCTGATTCAAGCATCAGTTCAGTGAAATATTCTGCCATGAACTTGAATACGGCTATGAGAAGCACATTGATATCCCGGGGAGCGGTTAATAATGCAGCCGTCCATGTAACACACGATGCCGTAAGAGTGTATACGGCTCTTTTAACGCCGTCGAGCCACCCGTCATCCGGATAAAGTTCAAATGACCGCTGACCGTACAAATAAGTGTGAATCGGCATACTTAGCAGTTTAAGCTCATTTAAAGCCGTGCCGAACTTTCCCAGATGCTTTGCAAATCCCTCTTTGAGCTTTGTGTTTTTAATGCCGTCAAGAAACTTCTGAAAAGCAGACGGCTTATTTGCGGGAACGGGATTCGGAGCTCTGTTCGGCATTGCCGGAGAATTAGGAGCCGGCAGGTTCGGAGCTCCTGGAGCGGGAGCAGAGGGAGCATTCGGAGCCGGTAATCCAAGAGGTTTCGGGGCCGGAGGAGTAGGTTTTGGAGGAGCAGAGGGCTTCGGCTGTCCGGAAGGTTTTTGAGTTTCTGCGCCTTTGTTAAACTCCTCTTGAAAATCCTTTGCAAAGTCTTTAATGTTGAAATCCTTTGCATTTCTGGCACCTTTAGCGAACTTTTCCTTTGCTTCTCTGGCATAGTCCCTGAGACTCTTAGGGTCTTTGGCTGCCTTGCGAGCCTTATAGTCGTCGTACAGTTTTGAGCCCAGAAATGACGTTCCCAGACTCAGGCCGATATCAAAAAGGAATCCGAACATTCCCTTGGTTTCTTTTTCTCTGATAGCAGCCTGTTCTTTTGCAAAGCCTTTCAGTTTTTCATCTATCAGAGCGTTTATACGGTCGTCGGAGATAACTGCCGTTCCTGCTGTTTTTGACCTGATTTTAGTGTCCTGCTCGTCTATGAGATCTTCTTCTATCTGCTTGAGAACCTTGTATATCTTGCTCTGAGTCTCGGATATCTTAATCAGTTCCTTTCGGGCAAATTCAGGAGCGGATTTTTTCTCGATGTACTTGGCATTTCCTTTGTCAATTTGCAGCATTAACTGATTGAACAGCACTTCGGAAATGGTAGCCAGTTCGTTCTTGGACACCCCCATTCTCATGAGATTCTGGAATTCTTTCTTTATGTCATTATTAATGCGGATTATTTCGGATTTGAAATTTGCATTGTAAAACATACGGTCAAAGATGTCCTGCGGACGGGTTTTCTCCCGTCTGTAATCGCCTTTGACAAATGTAATTCCGGTTCCCTTGTTCTGCTGCCTTTCAGTCAGAGTAAGGGATTCATCGAGTTTGGTTAGTTCCATTCTGCTTATTTTCGGAGTCCTTAATCTTCTTAAAATACTTGATTTCCAGCATCCTCTGCATCGGAGTCATTTTCAGAACGTCAGACCTGATGTGATGCCCATAATACACCAGAACGTTCAGCCATTCCGTAAGGGATACAAAACTGTCCTCGCTCAGGAACTTCATACAGTTTTTATATGTTAACAGTTTATTTATACCTGTATGTTTGCAGTTCTTGCACTCCAATGGAATTTTATTGTTGTAAATGTTATAATAATCAGATAATTTATTCTGATAGTTCAAAAATTCATCATAATCCATATCCGCATAGTCAGCGGGATTAAGACTGAGGTTCTGAAAATCCTCAGAACTGATAAACTTATCCGATTCCGCATACCGGCACAGGTCTTTTGCGCTTATAGAGTCCTGCTGCACCCTGCCGCACCCGGGACATTTATACACAACGTCAACCTCATCTCCGATGGTAATTTCCCGGATTTTCCATACCAGCAGAATCCTCTCGATTTTCGATAAGGAACGAACATCATAGGAGGTCAGACGTTCCAGAAAATCAAGGACTAAAGTCTCGTAGTAGTCATCTTCCCGGTCTGACTCGTCCATATCATCCACGGCGAGATATTCCAAAACGTTAAGCTCCGTTCCGGTGTCGTAGGGCTGTACTTCTATTGTTTTCAGCCCCAGCTTTACGGGTCTTCTCAGATGCTCCATGATTCCGGGAAAAAGTCCTTCACGCTGTCAAACAAGTACAGATTAGAAACGCCGCAGTGCGGGCATTTAAGTTCCTTTTCAAGAATGCACTTAAATTTCATGTCATCGTAGGAATCAAAAAGAACCTGAAAATCATCAACGTCCAGATTTGAAATAAATTCAAAGGCATCAGCGAAATTCACAGGAGTTCCGTCGATGGAATGCAGGTGATATGCCATGTCTATAAGGTATCTTTCAGAACGGGTTTCCGCAAAAAGCACATCCCTGTCGTAGTTAACGTCAGTAACATTTCCGAAACTAAGTATCTTTCCGGATACTGTAACATCATGGTAATTCTCGTTTTTGCAGGTGATGAACTCGGGAGAACTCAGATTAACGTCAAAATCCTGCCCGCAGTCGTCGCAGTGAAAAGAGAACTCTATTTTATTGTGCAAGCTGTAATCTCTTATCAGAGACAGTATGTAGTTATACTGCTCAATATCCAGAACGGCGGGATTTTTCAGGCAGTCGTAAACGAGAACAAGTCTCCGCTTAAGTTCCTTTTCCTTTACCGAAAGTTCCTGATCCGTTTCGATGGCGTCCAGCTTGATTTTATCAAGAACCTTCCATTTTCTGTATTCAAGTTCTATGTCGCTTACGGTAATTTTTCTGTATTCCATTTCTTATGCCTTTAATTTTAAAAATCCGCTGTCTGCTTCCAAAGACGCAGATTTGATCTGAATGCTGAATTCGACTATCTGCGTCTCCGAGTCATTGTTGAAATTGATAGACGATACATTAGTTATATAGCAGTTGCCGAGGGTCAGCACTTCTTCTCCGTATGTGCCGTCGCTGCCCTGTTCCCCTTTGTGATCGGTGTACTTGGTCAGTCTTACCATAAACTTATAATCGTCGAAATACGCATAGCGTTCCTTTGATACGTAAGACACAAACATTTTATAAAGGTTCATGCAGTCGAAGTCGTAAAAATCAAGATCAAACGAAGTAGACTCCCACATACCCATCGCTATTCTGGGACGGTCAAGAATGAACTTGTCAATAACACTGGACGTGCCTATTTGCGGAACCTGAAAGCTCTTGACGTACAGGCTCATATCTCGGCCTAATTCTTTCAGTTTCCGGCATTCTTCGCTCTGGACTATTTTATTGTTTCCAT
>JAZOWR010000270.1:0-10316 GCA_045659345.1 Ructibacterium sp. | reverse complement strand
TGGCACATATCATTCCCTATTATCTGCTCATCACCATGCTGGGCATAGCTTTGATTGCCCTTGGCATCTGGAATCTGATGGGTAGATAGAAAGGAGAATGGATATGCAAATTGTTGTTGTCAAGGCGCCAAAAATCCTGCGAGGAATTCTTAGAATGATGTTTAAGATGAATCGACCCAATTAGAAAAAGAGAAGCAACTTTGGTTGCTTCGCTTTTTTTGTTCAGATTTTTCGGACAGTTTCCGGATCTTTGAAGGGCAGGAAATGCCCTTTCCCACGCATGACTTATTTTTCTTTTGCGTATAGTAGTAGCAATGGGGGGATTTAGTATGAAACAAAGACGGGCTCTTTTCATCGTTATGTTTTTTATGCACTTGTTCTTGTTATCCGGAACGGCGTTTGCAGAACCGGCTGTTTCTGCACAGGCGTGCATAGTAATAGAAAAAACATCAGGACGGATTTTATATCAAAAAAATGCGCAGACGCAACTGCCGATGGCGAGTACTACCAAAATTATGACTGCGCTGGTTGCCCTGGAGCAGGGAAATACGGAGGAGAGTATAACAATTTCTGCCGATGCGGCGGGCACTGAGGGGTCCAGTATGTATCTGGAGGCGGGGGAGCAGATGACGCTGAAGGAGCTGCTCTATGGTCTGATGCTTGCTTCCGGCAACGATGCAGCTGTGGCGATTGCAGAACATTTTGGAGGGAACGATGCCTTTGTGGCAATGATGAATCAAAAGGCAATGGAACTGGGAGCAGAGCATACACGGTTTGCCAATCCCAACGGGCTTCCGAACGATTCGCATTATTCCTCCGCAGAGGATATGGCGCAAATCACAGCGTACGCCCTTGGCAACCCTGATTTTGCTGAGATTGTGGCAACCAAGACCTATCGCATAGAGGGAGAGGGGAAAGCTTATCCCAGGGTTCTCAGCAATCATAATAAGCTCCTTCGGCTGTGCGAGGGCTGTATCGGGGTTAAGACCGGCTTTACCAAGGCGGCGGGACGATGCTTGGTGTCTGCGGCAGAGCGAAACGGAATGACATTGGTTTGTGTGACTCTGAACGCTCCCGATGATTGGAATGACCATCAGGTTCTGTATAACCATTGTTTTCAAAGCTATCAAATGCAATCGGTCCTGGACAGCGAATCGGTTTTAGGACAAATTCCTGTCAGCGGTTCTGATATAGCCTCCTTGCCTTTTGGTGCGGCAGAGGAGTTTGCCTATCCAATTTGCGAGGGGGAAAGACTTTCGGTATCTCTTCATCTCGATTCGGAAATCAAAGCACCGGTCAAGGAAGGGGATGCTTGCGGAACGGCAGGTGTGCAGATTGGGGGAACTACGGTAAAAACGGTTTCGCTTGTTGTCCGCGGAGAGGCAGAGAAACAATGGATTCCTGAGAGCGTGCGCCGCGGATTGCGGCTTAATTTGGGGAGTATCTATTGGCGTTGGCTGACCCTGCTTTGCTATTAAAGGCATAGAAAAGAGCTGATGAAAAAACGGAATAAATTTTCAAAATTTATGTTGCAATTTCTTGCATAACAAGGTATAATTGGGGTACAATGGGTTAATTTTTGATTCATATTACACAATCTAGTTTTTGAAAAGGAGAAGAATACCTGTGCTAAGACTACAAAAGTTTCTGGCGTCCTGCGGTGTTGCCTCCCGCAGAGGAGCAGAGTCGATCATTCGGCAAGGCCGTGTCTCGGTCAACGGCGAGGTTGTCCGCGAGATGGGTGTGCAGATTGATGAGGACAATGACCTTGTTGAGGTAGACGGCACTCCGGTGCAACCGGAAAAAAAGATGGTATATGTGCTTCTGAATAAGCCGGTGGGATATGTGACCACGGTTTCCGATGATAAGGGCAGAAACACTGTCATGGATTTGGTTGCGGATATTCCGGTCAGAATATATCCCGTAGGACGGCTGGATTATGACACCGAGGGACTTCTTTTGATGACCAATGACGGAGATTTGACCTACCGGATTACCCATCCAAAAAACAATGTAGAAAAAACATATGTAGCAGAAGTTACCGGTAATATCTCCATGAATACTCTGACGCAATTGAGAAACGGTGTGTATCTGGATGGGGCAAAAACCAGCCCTGCCAAGGTAGAGGTTATCGGGGCAACCCGGTATGGAACTAAACTGGAGATTACGATTCACGAGGGTAAAAACCGGCAGGTACGCCGCATGTTTGAAGAAGTTGGCTGTGTTGTAAAACGCCTAAAGCGCACCCGTGAGGCAGGATTGATTTTGGGACATGTTCCCCTTGGGCATTGGAGAAAGCTGACCGAGGCAGAGGTTAATATGCTTAAGAAAATCGGTACTGCCAAAAAATCTTCGGCACAGGTAAGCCGTGATCGGCTGCGAACTGCCAACCATAACAAGCGAAAGTAATGAACTAACTATATATTAAGGAGGAAACGAAATGGGCAAGTTAGACTACCTGCAGCAGCAACGCTCTGTAATCGAACAGGGTGGCGGTGCTGACAAAATCAAAAAACAGCATGATGCAGGAAAAAAGACAGCAAGAGAACGGATTCAAATGCTTTTTGACCAAAATAGTTTTGTAGAGATTGATGCCTTTGTTACTCACAGATGTACTGAGTTTGACATGGCAGAAACCAAGGCGCCCGGCGAAGGCGTAGTTTGCGGCTACGGAACCGTGGAAGGACGGCTGGTGTATGCTTATGCACAGGATTTTACCGTCATCGGAGGCTCTTTGGGAGAGATGCATGCGGCGAAAATCTGTAAAGTAATGGATATGGCAATGAAGATGGGAGCTCCCATCGTCGGCATCAACGATTCCGGCGGTGCCAGAATTCAGGAGGGGATTGATGCGCTCAAAGGCTTTGGCGATATCTTCTATCGCAACACACTGGCATCCGGCGTAATCCCCCAGATTGCTATGATTTTAGGTCCTTGTGCCGGCGGTGCGGTCTACTCTCCGGCGATTTGTGACTTTGTATTTATGGTGGACAAGACCAGTCAGATGTTTATAACCGGTCCGTCTGTTGTAAAATCGGTGACCGGCGAGGAAGTTTCTTTTGACGAATTGGGCGGTGCTTCCACCCACGCAACCAAAAGCGGTGTTGCTACCATGGCGTGTGCCACCGAGGAAGAATGCTTTGCGCAGGTAAAGAACTTACTGGCTATGCTTCCGGCAAATAACCTGGAGATGGCTCCGGTTTATGACTGCGAAGACGATTTAAACCGTCTGTCCGAAAAGCTGACCAATATCATTCCCGAAGACAACAACAAGTCTTATGACATCCGGGATATCATTACAGAAGTTGTAGACAACGGTGAGTTTGTAGAACTGTTCCAAGATTTTGCGCAGAATATGGTGATCGGTTTTGCGAGAATGAATGGTTCTACGGTTGGTATTCTTGCCAACCAACCAAAGGTAATGGCGGGTTCTTTAGATTGCAACTCATCCGATAAGGGTGCAAGATTTATACGGTTCTGTGATAGTTTCAATCTCCCCATTATTTCCTTTACCGATGTTCCCGGTTATCTGCCGGGAGTTTCTCAGGAGCATAGCGGTATCATTCGCCACGGGGCAAAACTTTTGTATGCATTCTCTGAGGCAACCGTACCTAAGATTAATGTTATTGTCAGAAAGGCTTACGGCGGTGCCTATATAGCCATGAACAGCAAGCATCTGGGCGCAGACATGGTGTTTGCATGGCCCAGCGCCGAAATCGCTGTTATGGGTCCTGAGGGTGCGGCAAACATTATCTTCCGTAAGGATATTGCAGAATCTGCTGACCCCATCAATACCCGTCAGGAGAAGATTCAGGAATATACCGAGAAGTTCGCCAATCCGTATATTGCAGCATCCCGTGGTTATGTAGATGATGTGATTGAACCGGATTCTACCCGCCCAAGATTGATCTCTGCATTGGAAATGCTGATGAGTAAGCGTGAAACTCGTCCCAGCAAGAAACACGGAAACATTCCGCTGTAAGAGGTTTTTGAGAGGAGAATGACTATGACTTTAACCGAAGCGTTAAGCAAAGGTTCGGAGGTAACCGTCATTGGTGTGGTAATTGTTTTTGCAGTACTTATCATTC
Organism: Ructibacterium sp.; assembly: GCA_045659345.1. Classification (GTDB taxonomy): domain Bacteria; phylum Bacillota; class Clostridia; order Monoglobales; family Monoglobaceae; genus Ructibacterium. Next base: position 6,228 of record JAZOWR010000270.1, on the reverse strand, counting down.
TGATGTTGGTTATGATGTTGATGAAGGTAGTCTTCAATCGTCCCGTTGGTGGCGATGAAGCAAGCGGCAATAGTGCCGACAGTTCAGCCGATTCTGCTTTGGACGCAGTGCCTACGCAGGTTGTGATGAATGACAGTGAATTGATTGCCGTTCTCACCGCGGCTGTTGCGGCGTCCCTCAACACCTCGACCTACAATTTGAAAATCAAGTCGTATAGACGAATCGCAAACACATCTCCCGATTGGCAAAAGGCCGGGTTGAGAGATGTCATTAATGCAAGATTTTAAGGAGGAATACTTATGAGAAAATTTATGATTACAGTCAATGGCAGCACTTATGAAGTAGATGTAGAAGAGGTTGGCGGTGGCGTCTCTGCAGCTCCCGCTCCTGCACCCCAGGTAGCGCCCGCACCCCAGGCGGCACCTGCTGCAGCTCCTGCTCCTGCACCTCAGGCAGCACCGGCTCCTGCCGCTGCTCCCCCTGCAAATGCAACCACTGTTACAGCTCCGATGCCGGGAAGCATTGTTTCTGTTAGGGTTAAGGTTGGCGATACTGTAAACCAGGGTGATGTTCTTTGCGTGTTAGAGGCTATGAAGATGGAAAACGAAATTGTAGCTCCTTCTGCAGGTAAGGTTGTTGCTGTTAACGCAACCCAGGGTGCATCCGTCAATTCCGGTGAGGCGCTGGTATCTATTGGCTAATCCTCGTAGGGATTGAGCCCTACATTTGAGGAAAGGGTGAAAATTTTTGTTAGAAAGCTTTATTGGATTCTTAAACAGGACCGGTATTGCAGCCTTGATCCAGAATGCCAAAAATGCAGCGGCGGCAGGCGCCGGTGGTTTTGACCAGATTATGGGTATCATTGGAACTCCTTTGATGATTATAATTGCCTGTGTACTGCTCTATCTTGCAATTGTAAAGCAGTTTGAGCCGCTGTTACTTTTGCCTATTGCATTTGGTATGTTGCTCTCCAACCTGCCAATGTTTGCAAACTCCGGTGCGATTATGATGCATCCCGAGTATTTTACCGACCCCGCTTATTTGATTAATGGCAAGGATTTGGATATGAACCTAATCTTTACCAAGGGCGGACTTTTGGATTTGCTGTACTTAGGTGTAAAATTGGGCATTTATCCGCCGCTGATTTTCTTAGGCATCGGTGTTATGACCGATTTTGGACCACTGATTGCAAATCCTAAGAGCATTATTTTGGGTGCAGCAGCACAGATAGGTGTATTTATCACCTTCTTTGGCGCTCTGGTTCTAAGTGCGTTGATTCCCGGTATTAACTTTGGTGTAGAAGAGGCATCTGCAATCGGTATCATTGGCGGTGCGGATGGACCTACTGCCATTTATGTTACCAAGACATTAGCGCCCCAGCTTCTGCCGGCAATTGCCATTGCGGCATATTCTTACATGGCGCTCATCCCGGTCATTCAGCCACCGATTATGAAGGCGCTGACGACCAAAAAGGAACGCCAGATAGTAATGGAACAACTTCGGCCTGTCAGCAGGACAGAAAAGATTATTTTCCCAATCGTTGTTACCATCGTGGTTGCTCTGATTGTTCCGGATGCTGTTTCCTTGGTTGGGTGCTTAATGCTGGGTAACCTTGCAAAGGAATGTGGTGTGGTTGACCGTCTCACTAAGACAGCACAAAACGGCTTGATGAATACCATTACTATCTTTTTAGGTCTTACCGTTGGTGCAACTGCAAAGGCTGAAACCTTCTTAACGGGCGAAACCTTAGGTATCGTAGCACTGGGACTGGTTGCGTTCTGCTTCAGTACCGCAGGCGGCTTGATTCTTGGTAAGATTATGTGCAAGCTGACCGGAGGCAAAGTGAACCCCTTGATTGGTTCAGCCGGTGTATCTGCCGTGCCAATGGCGGCTCGTGTATCCCAAACCGTCGGACAGAAAGAAAACCCCTCCAACTTCCTTTTGATGCACGCTATGGGCCCCAATGTTGCCGGCGTTATCGGAAGTGCAGTTGCAGCCGGTGTATTTTTGTCCATGTTCTCGTAATATAGCAAAAAGGAGGAATTTTCTATGGCTAAAGTAGGAATTACAGAAACCATATGTCGTGACGCACATCAGTCTTTGATTGCGACTCGTATGACCACAGAAGAAATGTTACCGGCGCTTCCCTTGATGGACAAGGCAGGCTATCATGCGCTGGAGGTATGGGGCGGTGCGACCTTTGACGCCTGCCTGCGTTTCTTGAACGAAGACCCGTGGGAGCGGCTCCGCAAAATTCGTGCGGCGGCTCCCAATACCAAACTGCAGATGTTGTTCCGCGGTCAGAATGTCCTTGGTTATCGGCATTATGCAGATGATGTGGTGGAATATTTTGTACAAAAGTCAATTGCTAACGGCATTGACATCATAAGAATTTTTGATGCGCTTAACGATGTTCGTAATTTGCAGACCGCAATCAATGCGACCAAAAAAGAGGGAGGCCATGTACAGGCGGCAATCTCCTACACCATCAGTCCGGTTCATAACAATGATTTCTTTGTGAAGCTGGCAAAGGAGTATGAAAACTGCGGTGCAGACTCCATCTGTATTAAAGATATGGCAGGCCTTTTGACCCCATATAATGCGTATGACTTGGTAAAACAGCTCAAGAGTGAGGTGAAGGTTCCGTTGGAGCTTCACACCCATTACACCAGCGGTGTGGCATCCATGACCTACCTGAAGGCAATTGAAGCCGGTATTGATTATGTGGATTGTGCACTTTCGCCTTTGGCGCTGGGAACTTCTCAGCCGCCGACAGAGCCGTTGGTTGCAACGCTGGAAGGCACCGAGTATGATACCGGTATGAACCTGGATGTTTTGACTGAGATTGCAGAGTACTTTAAACCGCTGAGAGAAAAATATCTGGAAAGCGGACTGCTCAGCACCAAGGTAATGGGTGTGGATATCAATACTCTGAAGTATCAGGTTCCGGGTGGTATGCTCTCCAATCTGGTATCTCAGCTTAAGCAACAGGGCAAAGAGGATAAACTGGAGGAAGTTTTGAAGGAAGTTCCCAAGGTCCGCGAGGACCTGGGTTATCCGCCTTTGGTTACTCCTACCAGCCAGATTGTTGGTACTCAGGCTGTGCTTAATGTCATTATGGGCGAGCGTTACAAGATGGTCTCTAAGGAAACCAAGGGAATCTGCAAAGGCGAATACGGTCAGACTCCTGTTCCGATTAAGGACGAGTTCCGCAAGAAGATTATCGGTGACGAGGAGGCGATCTCCTGCCGTCCCGCTGATTTGATTCAACCCGAGCTTGACAGACTCAAGAAGGAATGTGCAGAATGGATGGAGCAGGAAGAAGATGTGCTCTCCTATGCACTGTTTGATCAGGTTGCTGTTAAATTCTTTGAGCAACGCCGTGCAGAAAAGTACAAGGTTGACAAAGATCTTGTCGATATGCAGGAAAAGACGCACTATATCTAAACAACAAAAAATCCTCCCTTTGGGGAGGATTTTTTAAAGCAGGGAAGGAAGTGATGCTGTGAAACCAAAGAAGGTCATTCAATGCGGTCTGTTTGCTGCATGCATTGCAGTTGGTGCTTATATTCGAATCCCTCTGCCTCATGTGCCGATAACCTTGCAGACTTTATTTGTTCTGCTGTCGGGGCTGATCCTTGACAGGGGCTACGGGGCAGTACCCAGTCTTTGTTACCTGCTTCTCGGTTTGGTTGGGCTTCCTGTCTTTTCCGGCGGGGGAGGTATTGCCTATCTTGCCCATCCAACCTTTGGCTATCTCCTTGGCTTTGTTGCTGCCGGATGGCTGATGGGAAGGATAAAGAACAGGCGCCAATTTCTTCGATTGTTTTACAGTGCCTTGCTGGGAATTGGTGTCATTGACCTGTGCGGCGCAGTGTATTACTGTCTTTGGACAATGTGGTATGCAAACAGCAATCTTACGGTCTTGACACTGCTTACTACCTGTGTCTTTACTACCCTGCCTACAGATGTATTGGCTGCTGCTCTTGCGGCAACCATTGCTAAAAGAGTGAAATAAAAAAACCGCAGGTCATTGACCTGCCGTTTTTGTAATTTTGGATTATTTACCCATCATCTTTGCAACTTCGTCTGCAAAGTTTTCTTCTTTTTTCTCAAGACCTTCGCCCTTTTCCAAACGAGCAAATTTTACAATCTTGATTTCAGTACCCAAGGATTTTGCAACGCTGTCTACATACTGCTGAACAGTCATGTCGCCATCCTTAACAAAGGGCTGTTCTACCAGACAGATGTCTTTGAAGAACTTTTTGATACGGCCAACAATCATCTTTTCAACAATTGCTTCCGGCTTGCCCTCGTTGAGAGCCTGAGCCTTCAGGATGCCTTTTTCGTGCTCAACAACATCTGCGGGAACATCAGCCTCGCAAACATACTGAGGAGCAACAGCTGCAATCTGCATTGCAACATCCTTTGCCATTGTAACAAAAGCCTCGTCCTTTGCTTTGTCAGCGTCAGAAACCTCAAAGTTTACCAGAACACCGATACGGCCGCCGGCGTGAATGTATGCCTGATTGATGCCCTCAAAACGCTCGAAACGACGAATGTTCATGTTCTCGCCGATGGTAGCGATTTTCTCGGTCAATGCATCACCAACGGTTTGGCTGTCATTGAGTTTCATCTCTTTCAGCGCTTCTACATCAGCGGGATTCTCTTTTGCAATAACCTCTGCAACTGCGTGTACAAAGTTCTGGAAGTCAGCGTTCTTTGCAACGAAGTCGGTTTCAGAGTTAACTTCAACAGCAACACCAACACCGCAGCAATCGAATACGGTTGCTTCTACCATACCTTCGGATGCAATTCTGCCTGCCTTCTTTGCAGCGGTAGCAAGACCTTTTTCTCTCAGGAATTCAACAGCCTTGTCCATATCGCCGTCAGTTTCGGTCAGGGCTTTTTTACAGTCCATCATGCCACAGTTGGTCATTTCTCTTAACTTTTTAACATCTTGTGCAGTAAATGCCATAGGAATCTTCCTTTCTATCTGCCAAAGGCAGTATGATTATTCTTCGTCCAGCATGTCAAGGCTAACCTCAGCCTCTTCCTCAGAAGCAGGAGCCATCTGTTCGCCCTGTTTACCCTCTAAGATTGCGTTACCGATGGTAGAAACAATCAGTTTTACCGCACGGATTGCATCATCGTTACCGGGAATGGGATAATCAGCTTCTTCCGGATCACAGTTGGTATCAACGATTGCGATAACCGGAATACCCAGCTTGTGAGCCTCAGCAATAGCGTTCTTTTCTTTTCTCGGGTCAACAACAAAGAGTGCTGCGGGCAGGTCTTTCATTTCTTTGATACCGCCCAGGAACTTCTCCAGTCTCTCTTGCTCCAGATTCAGTTTGATAACCTCTTTCTTGGGCAGAAGAGCCATAGTTCCGTCTTCGTTCATTTTTTCGAGCTGATAAAGACGCTCAATTCTCTTTTTGATGGTCTTGAAGTTGGTGAGCATACCGCCCAGCCATCTTGCATTTACAAAGTACATGCCGCATCTTTCTGCTTCCTCGCGGATAGCATCCTGAGCCTGCTTTTTGGTACCTACGAAGAGTACATTGCCGCCATCTGCTGCGATGTCACGAACAAAGTAGTAAGCCTCCTCGATTTTTTTAACTGTTTTTTGAAGGTCAATGATGTAAATACCATTTCTCTCCGTGAAAATGTACTCCGCCATTTTAGGATTCCAACGACGGGTCTGGTGTCCGAAGTGAACACCTGCTTCAAGCAACTGCTTCATTTGAATAACGCCCATGTTTAACACCTCCATAGTTTTTTCCGCCGCTTTGGGTCAACTCGCCCTGAAACCGCCATAGGCTTGCGGCACTTTTGGGGCAATCGCCAAGCGTGTGTAATGATTGTCGTCTGGGCATAATTTACCCAAACGCCATAATAGTATAGCACAAACGAAAACAAGATGCAAGACTTTTTTTAAAAAAACTTCTTATATTTATATTTCTTTTGACAATGAAGGGGAATTGTGGTATGATAATACAAAGAAAACTACTGGATTTTTTTGCGTAAGGAGTGAAACGCCATGTTATTTTCATTGCTGAGTAGCCAAGGCGGTTTTGCCCAAAAGCTGGTACTGTTATTGTCTTGGGCATTCTGTGTTCTGCTTTCATTAACCGTGCATGAGGTTTCTCATGGGCTTGCCGCTAACTGGATGGGGGACAAGACTGCAAAGAACTCAGGGAGGCTGTCTCTGAGTCCGTTTCAGCA
>JAZOWR010000269.1:0-8415 GCA_045659345.1 Ructibacterium sp. | reverse complement strand
TGTACATATGGAGGAACAGGAGGGATTCGAACCCTCGCACGACTCACGCCGCCTGTCAGTTTTCAAGACTGTTCCCTTCGACCTCTTGGGTACTGTTCCATATAAAAAGCACCACCCCGAAGGGCAGTGCTTAATATTACGCTTTTTCCACATACAGCCCAATCAAATCAGAGAGGGCATGATACACAGGATTGATACTGTCCCGTGTACAGAGATAGATTTCATCGTCCTGAATGTAGCATTTACCTTTTTCCAGAGCCATGTTTCCGCTATAGGGTATAGGATCGTCCATTTCTCCGCTGTGGGTCTCGCAAATTTCCGCAAACATTGCAGGCACCTTCTCCGGCTCCCACCCTGCCTGTGAGGTGTGTGCCTGAATGACCTTGTACAGCTTGCCATTTCGGGTCAGCTTGTGGCCTACAGGGTAGGTCTTGCTGAGCTCCCATTCGGGGTAGAAGCCCTTCATCCTCAGAGCGGTATTGTCATCCACCTCAAGATCCTGCACTTTCTGGGCAAGGAGCAAAGACATGACTTCGGATTCGGTCAGCGGACGGGATCTCTCACGTCTCTGCTCGGCGGCATAAGCCCTGCGGAGATCTGCGGATTCATCGGGAGTAAATTCCACCAATCTTCCGTCGATATACTTTTTCATAGCTTATTCCTCCCCCACATAATCAATAGCCCAGATTTTCAGCTTACTTCCTGCGGAAAAACAATTATTGCTTCCGTCAAACTGCAAAGCATCGGAGTAAGGCTTTTGCAACACCTTTTCGGCATAAGTCGGCGTGTAATCATATGCCACGCCTCGAGGGATTGGATGTAGCGAGTTAGGCATACTACCATTGTTATAAGGCTGCCACAAGTGCGCAAATCCCATGCCTTTGCCAACTGCAATATATACCGCTGATGATGTAACACTTGTGGCTTTGTTTGTAATACCTGAATTAAAACCTGCAAGGTAACAGCCCCAAATTGTGTGATGAATTGTCGCCCCAGCGTTAATCGCCTGTTGAGCTGTCCAAGGAGCTACCGCAATTCTTCTCTCCGCTGTCCAAGTTTCGTCCGTAGGTATTGCGGATCTGAGCCAAATATAATAAGCGGTAGCTTTAAATGGCTTGCCTTCCATATCTTCCGTGATAACTACTCTACTGCAATCCTCAGTAATATCTAAATCGACAATCTGCCTCCAAGCACCGCCACCGCCCACAGGAAGATCTGCGATCACTCTATCAACATACCGCTTGTTGACGGTATCATCTTCCTGTTCGGGATCGGCAATGCCACGGAAAATCGTGCCGGGGCGGCCGTGGTTTTCGTCCACAACATCCACCACACGCCCGTTTCCGTCCGCTGTTTTGCCCCCGTACCACATAGAAATGCTCTTTTCGCCCTCATTATCAGCGGTGATCGTGAGCTCGTCGGCTCTTACGATTTCCGCATGGACTTCTCGGAAGTCTACGGAAGCACTGAGATCTCCACTTTTAGGGATTGCACCGACTTCTTTTGCTGTATACTTGGGCTTTTGGGGCTGTTTTGCCCAATCAGGGACAGTGGGATCAGATTCTTCAATGGGATTCTCAATGAGATAGTCCTTTATTGCCTCTTTGACTTGGCCTTCATCCACACCGCCCGTGCCCTCTTCTTCAAGCTTCTTCAGCCGTGCTTCCAGAGCCTTGTAGGTAAAAACCTCGGTTTCGGTGTATATGTAATTTGAGGGTTTCGCTCTCTTGCGCACCGGGAAGACACATTCCCTGATGGTTTCGGTCTTGTCCTCGGACACATTGACGGAATGAACCACAATGTTCCTATCATCCTGAAGCAGAACATTGGGGATGTCCGCAATGTACTCCCCGTTTTCCTCTATGGGCGTGACAGGAAGTGCTTCGGTGTCCCCGTAATGGGAGAAGTGGACAGAATCAATGCTCATTCCACGAAGGGGAATGACCTTCAGCTTCCTTCCCGTTTCCCATTGGTACAAAGGTGTTCCGATGATCGCAAACTGTGACATCTTGCCACCCCTTTCGTTAGATTGTACCGCCCAAGGCGGTGATTGCGTTTGTCAGTTTTTCAATGACCTTGTTTGTGTCCCGGTTGTATTCACATTCCACGATCACGCTTGCATTGTCAGTTGTGATGCCGTTGGCAAGGGATGTGGACAGGATTCCGTTGACAGTGCCATCAGATGCCGGGATATAATTCATACCGTCTGCAGTTACCGCAACCGTGGACGGGTCAATATACGGGGCGTATTCGGTAGCGGCATTACCAAGTTCAATTTGTAGGTAGATTTTGCCCGTCATTTCAACATTGGGAGAACTGCGCTTGATAAAAACCAGCCACTTAACCGCCGATGGGTATTCGTCCAGATTCACAGAGATTGGATTGCGCCCCTTCAACGCTTCCGCATTAAATAGCACATTGTTTGCACTGTCATATATTACCATCGAAATGCTAATATTTTCATAATCGCCACTGGCAGAAAATACAATATTGCCAGACTTGACAAGCGGTGCGCCGTTGTAAAGGTTAAGGCTTACATAGTCCTTTGGTGTGCCACTGGCCAAAACGCCACCGTCTGCTTGCATTGTAAATGTGCCGCCGTTTCCAGTATGGGTTGTTTGCGGGTATGGATAAGGAATCAGATTCTTTCCATGCACCCAAACAACCGGCCTATGCTCCACTGGGGAAACATCGTCAGCCGCAACCACAGCCCCGGAAAGATAGCCCTTCACAGCGTTTGCGGCTTCGTTGACCTTTGCCACCATAGCGGTATAGTCTGCCGGGATCGTAGCAATGCAAGCCTGAACAATCTGTTCCGCTTTGGCCTGAAACTCTGCCACATGAGCGGAAACAGCTTCGTCAAAGGCTCTAACCACGGTCTTTGATTCCGTAGCCCCTGCATCCTTCTTGGACTTTTCCACCATGATTAGACCAGTAAAGGTGGTGATCACATCAGATCCGCTTGTGATGCTGACCTGATAGGGAACTTTGCCGTGTTCCATGATTGCCTGATTTTCAAGGTCAACCGTGATCTTGTTCCCGGAAATGGTGATGCCTTCTTCTTGGAATACGAATTTCCCGGAGGGCTTCTGTGCGTACAGGGTAGCCGTTGCCCCGGAGGGAATAGAGAAGTCCGACACAGTAAATATCAGTTGAATCCCTGTGTCATACTGGACTACATCAATCTGCCTGACATTCCGTTTTTGGTTCAGGTAGATCGGGATTTCTTTTGTTGATTTCATGGCATAATCCTCATTTATTGCATGAAAAAAGGGCTGATGTTGGTCAGCCCTTTTTACCTGTTTTCGTCATTCTTCCTTTGCACGGCTCAGTCCTTGTCGAACTTCCGCACACTTTGAAGTAAATGCGATTTGTACACGGATGTTTCACCATATCACATACCCTTCTTTTTGCCGAAATACTTGTCAATAATCGCAAGAACTTGTTCAGAATAAATGAACTCAGAACCATATTTGTCTGGCAACGGAACTCCCATTTGGTGCATCTTTGCGTGGGTGAATGCTTCAGCCATGAATTCACTGATGTCATCACCTGAATCCGCATAAGAACTAATCCGGCGGTTAGTATCACCACCGACATCTTTTCTATATTTTGTCCTGATTTTCCTGACTTCCTTCCAGAACTCAGAATCATCAACAAGTCCAACCTTTGTCAAACTTTGCATAGAAATAGAATGAGCAAATTCATGGAATGCTGTTGCCACATCACTGGCAGACAAGCGCATCAGACCACCCATGTCAACTGTACCAGCCGCTTTTTTTGCACCGACCATAACCGCTGTCAATCTTGTGTCATACTCATCCGCAAGTCCCTTGATATATCCAACAGATTCAGACCATTTTTCGGAAATCATCTTTTCATCAAAGATGATTGTGTCACCAAATTTGTTCTTTGCAGGGTGTTCAGACCGTTCCGCTGTTTTGGTCTGTTCTACCGCTTTCAGATAGTTCTTTTTGTAATCCTCAAAGGTTTCTGACTTATCCAGCCCGAAATACTCAGCCCTCTTTTGCAGGGTTTCAAGCTCCGATTCATCCAAAGCCCACCTTGCACGCTGTAGCAATGCACAACGGCAATTGACAACCTCTGCCGCACCGCCGGAAGGATCGCCGGGGAACATCAGACCATTACTGAAGGGCTTGTCAAGCTCTCGGATTTCTCCGTCTACCTGGGAATGACTCTCACGGGTTCGACCGTCAAGAGTAGCATCCCACTGTTTGACCACATCAGCACCTTTTTCCTTTGCCTTATAACAGGCATCCATTGTTCCCTGCACCTGTATTCTGTGACCCTCGGTGCGGGCAATACGGACAGCGTTGTTATAGCCGATATTGGTATAGGCTGACAGCCCCCTTGCCACTTGTTGAAAAGTCATCCCGGTTGCAATGCCACGGCTGACCTGTGCGGTGATCTTCTTCTTCAGAAGTGCCACATCTTCCCCCAGTCGGGTATAGAGGCCTTGGCTGATCTTAGAATCAAGCTGTACAGCCCTGACCATTGCTTCTTGATCCAGAGGGAAGCAGAGAGGAATGCCCTGCCCCTGAAGATCAAACAATGTACCTATGAATCCGTCTTCATAGCACTCTTTCAGGTAGTCAGAAACGATCTTGTATTCCTTGCCCTGCATTTTATCCATAATCCCGTCTATCTGCCCTTTTAACGCCTCTTGATAGCGTTTTTGGTAGACCTTCGACTGAATCCTTGATTGCAAAGTTTCCCTTGCTTCTGCCGGGCTTATATTGGCTCTACGACCAAGAAAAGCCTTTGCAAGATCACCAATTTCGTCATCGGTGACATCTGCAAGGGCTTTCTGTAGGTCTGCTATGCTTTTGTCAAGGTCAGCAACCTTCCCGGTAATGTCCTTTAGGCTCTGACCGTAAACGCCCTTTAAGCGTTTAATAACAGTTTCCTCGTTATTCAGGAATTTCTGTTGTACCAGTTTCTGCCGTCTGTTCATCCGTGATCACCCCGGCAAGTGTAGCTTTTGCATCCACAAGGCTCTGTTCCTCACGGAGCTTCTCTACCTGACCCTTCAACTCCTCATAATCCAGCTCCAAAATATCACATAGTGCCTCAAGTGCGGCATCGTCACCGATATTGACCGCACAATTGAGGATTGTAGTGACCCGAATCTGCTCAGTTTCAGCCTTGATCTTCTCGTTTTGGAGATTTTCAGCCTCGTTTGTCGGAATCTCAGGAGTAAGGTCAATAGTAATATCGGAAATCCGATAGTCCGTGCCATGCTCCTCGTTGATGTCTTCCAATTCGACCTTGATGATTTGGGTAAGCAACCTCTTGAGCCTCTTGTCAAGTTTGCTCTTCTTGAGGTCAAGCAAGGTATACCGGGAGAGGATCACCACATTGGTGATATTTCCATCTCCAACTTGGGCAGGATTAAAGCCCATGCCGAAAATGTAGATGTTCCGTTCGTCAATCTCCAACTTTTCTTTCCGGGCCTCATAGGGAACGCTGACGGTCTGAACATCAATACCACCCTCGGAATCTACGCCGACAATCTTCTTGGTCTTCAGGTTTTGCTGAAGCTCGTCCAGATTGTCCCCATTGTAGCCCTTGACCACATGAAGAGGGGTGTCAAAGTCCACAAGGTTATTGGAGAGAGAGCAAGCGTGAAGATCGTAGTCATCAATCAAGCCCTTAATGGGCTTCAGGCCACTATGTTGCTTTTTGCAGTAGTCCAACCGCCAGAAGGGGATGAATCCAAAGGATTTTTCCATCTGATCCCCGGCTCCATCATCTGCATAGACCACATGAGGACGGGGATTGTATGCTACAGAATCATCCCTTGTGATTTCACCATCATCAATCTGGATGTAGTATACAGTGCCGTTGGCAGTCCAGTCCTGAATTCTGCGGACTGTCTTACTGCCCTTGTTGATAGTGTCGGTATAGTGGTAGATCACATGATCTTGACCGTCTTCTGCATCTCTGGCAGCAACTTCGACCACTCCCAGACTGTCTGCGCACTGATAGGAGGGCTTTCCGTCAGCGTTGATGTATCTGTAGAGATAATCAAAGCCCTTGACATAGGAGCCAGTAATCAGCTCGGAGACCTCCGACCAGAAATCATCGTCAAATCGTTCGTCCAGAAGATCCTGAAGTCCGTCAACCTTTTCCTTTGCCTGAATGGGATTCTTTTTGCCGGAAAGGGCATAGGCTGAAAGCTGATCGGCAAGGATCATAAAGAAGGGATGCGCAATCTTGATATTAGACCTTGCCTTGTCTTCAACAAGTTTCCCTTCTGCGTTGTAGTAGAAAAGACGGCTCTTCAATATGTCATGTTCGCCGTGATAATACCGCTCACCGACAGCCGCTTGCCGTTTCTTTCCCGACATCGCATCATCAGATATAAACTTTTTGATTTCTGCAGTAGATAAAGCCATGTATTTTCGCCTCGCAATCCTCACAGCAACGCTTTTGTCCTGTGCGTGGGGTAAGTTTACCCTAAAATAAAAAAGCCCGTCAGAAGCGATTCTGAGGGCATCATGTACATAGAAAGCACGATACAAGCACCATAGGCGTTTCCGACCGAAACGCCGGGGAGGAGGTGAACCAATTTGACGGAAATTCCACGATGTACGAAAATGGAACCCCGCTGGTGCTGTGCATGTGCTGGGAAAGACCGTTTCACAATTGGGGGGTGAAGCGGTCAATACATCCATTTATTGCCCTTGACGAACTTTTCCAGAGCGTAGCGCATAGCATCCATTAAGTGGTTGAAATCGTCAATAGGTTCATTCAGTTTCTTGTTGAACTTATCGACCTTCCATGTGTAGTTGCTGATTTCGGTCAAGAAGCTGACACACCGGGGATGAATGATGATTTCCAGATCCTGAATCCACTGAATGCCGTTATTGATGCTGTCTTTGCCTTTCACAGCAGCAGCAACCTTCAGCCCATAGCCTTTCAATTCGTCAATGGACTTTGGTTCGGCACAATCAGCGGTGATTCGTTCCTTTGCGTAGCCCATTTCACAGACTTCATCATAGATTTTTCTGTTTGACAGTCCTGTCTTGTACAGTTCATCCCACACATACAGCTTTTTATCTGCAACTGAAATGAATCCACAGAACAAAGCAGAAGGATCGTTTGTATATCCGAAGTCAAGACCAAAAGCCGACTTTAGATCGGGATGTTTCTCCCTGATGTCATCCAGCGTGAAAGATTCTTCATTCCAGTTGTCGAAGATCAGACCCTCAACAATACCCCAGCCACCAAGACCAGCTACGGCATAACGCCGGGGGTTGTTCCGCTTCATTCGCTCAAAAACAGCAAGGTCAGCGGCGTCCAACCATTCATTGATCAGATAGTTGGTGGTAATAGCAAGGATTTCTCCATCATCGGAAATCGGGTTCTTTCGTTCCTTATAGATGGGATTTCCTTCAGCATCGTGACCAATGAGATCATCAAAAAACCTGTGCTTCATCCAGTGGCGTTCATTCCACGGATTGAAGGTCAGGGTGATTTGCTTCCATAGTCCATCCGGGCATTCGCCTCGGATGGATTCGTCAAGCATATCGAAATCTTCTTCTTTTGTGATCTCATAGGCTTGTTCAATCCACATCCAGCAAAGGACACCCACATCCACAGTGATGGAAGTTACCTTCAGCGGATCATCTAAGCCCCTGAAATATATCTTTTGCCCCGTAGGGATATATATTGCTTCAAGCGGCGATTCTTTGAATTGCCACAAATGATCAACGCCCAGCCGATGGACAGCCCACTTCAATTCTGTATAGCAGGAATCCTTCAGCGTTCTATATGTTTTTCTGACAACAAGCAGATTGGGAAGAAGCCCCACTGAAGCAAGCTTCATCATCATGTATATGTAGAATAACGCTGTTGTCTTTGATTTTTTGGAAGCACGGCTTCCCTTGACAGCCCTATATCTGCCCCGGAATGTCCAGAAGCAGTTATAGCCTTTGCCAACCAGCTTATGGATGTTTTTTTTAGTCTTCTTCAGCATCGAATCCTTCTTCACCACCAAACACGGGAAGAACAATGTCAAGCTGCGCCTTATCCTTGAACATTCCAAGATGCTTGCCCAGAAGTTCCAAAGCCCGCATCTTATCCGCAAGCCTGACTTCTCTTTCGACAGACGATCCCTTTTCACCGTCCATTGTCTTGACCTTCACGGCTTGGATGCAAGCAAGGTCATCTTCCGAAGCATCGGCACGGACAGAGGCATCTTCTGAATTGATCACATTTTGCGGGTTCACAAAAGCGATTCTTGCCAGTTCCTGAATAACCCTGTCCTGATTGATACCTGTCCGGCGGCTTCTCTCAGCCATTGCAAGCTGAATTCTCTCGGAAACTGAAGAATTCTGAAGTAACTGATATCCAATCACTTCAAAAGAATTCTTGCTCGTTGCCTTATAT
>JAZOWR010000268.1:0-1817 GCA_045659345.1 Ructibacterium sp. | reverse complement strand
CATCCCAGAGTGAATTGGTAGCGGAGAAAGCAGAGGCGTTGCGTGCTAATGTGTTAAAGGTTCCGCATCATGGGGGAAAGTCTGCACTTTACCCCTCGTTCCTATGGGCGGTAAAGCCGGAGGTTGCGGTAATCGGTGTTGGCGTGGACAATTATCACGGGCACCCCTCTTCAGAGATGCTGTCTGCACTTTTTGAGGTGGGGACAGCGGTTTACCGAACCGATCGGGATGGGGTGGTAGAGATTTTGATAGACAAACATAAAATGAAACGGATAGAAACCCGGGATAAACGGAGGAAGCTTCAATGACGCCAGAAGAACTTAATAAACAAATTAAATCGGGGAATTTAAAGCCTGTCTATTTCTTTTACGGAGAGGAGCAATATCTGCTTAATTACAAAATCGGACAAATAGAGCAGAAACTGATTCCCTCCGGATTTGAGGATTTTAATCGGTTTCGTTTTGATGGCAAAAAGACCGATGTCGAGCAGGTGCTGGAGGCGGTAGAGCAGTTTCCTCAGATGTCTGAAAAAAAGGTGGTTGTGGTGAAAAACAGCGGTTTTTTCACTCAGACTACAAGCAAAGAATATAAGAGGATTCAGGAGGCGGTTACCAATCTGCCGTCCTATACCTGCTTGATTTTTGCAGAGGAAAATTTTGATAAAAAGAAAGAAAAAAATCTAAAGATTCTGGAGTCTGTTGGCGGGGTGGTTGAGTTTTCTTATCTGCCGGTCAACAAGGTAGAACTTTGGATTGAGGAACAATTTGCAAAAGAGGGAAAGATGATTGCCCCGAAGGATGTTTCCTATATGGTTCGTTTGTGTGGACAGTCACTTGGTAAAACACAGATACAAATACAAAAGCTTA
Organism: Ructibacterium sp.; assembly: GCA_045659345.1. Taxonomy (GTDB): domain Bacteria; phylum Bacillota; class Clostridia; order Monoglobales; family Monoglobaceae; genus Ructibacterium. The sequence continues at coordinate 951 of JAZOWR010000268.1, read as the reverse complement.
TGAATCTCCTCGGGGAACGAAACAAGGTTACCCGAGAGGATATCGATGCTGTGGTGGACAAGTCAGCAGAATACAGAATATATGATATGCTTGATCATGTGCTTGCCGGCAGAAACCAAAAAGCACAGGAACAACTAAAGTATCTTAAAGATACCAAGGAACAGCCGACTATGGTATTGGGACTTCTGATGGGGAAGCTTTCGGAATTGCTGCTCTGTAAGCTGCTGAAAGAAGATGGACTTTCCCCGCAGGAGATGACGGAGTATTTTGATTTTCGCCGTCCCTTGTTTGCAGTAAACAAGACTATTCAAGAAAGCAAGCGTTATGGCGAAGCCTATCTGAAACGGATGATTCAAAAGGGACTTGCGTATGATGCGGATATCAAAAAAGGAAAGATGGATGGTTGGACTGCCGCAGAACTTTATCTTGCTGAATTAATCAAGAAATGAAAATGCTTATGACAGAAAATGAAATACGCCCCGTTATACGGGGGGTATTTATTATGGTACACCTTCAGGGACTCGAACCCTGGACACCCTGATTAAGAGTCAGGTGCTCTACCAACTGAGCTAAAGGTGCATGTCCTAATTGTTGCGAACAAATGGTATTATACTCTCTTTTTAACAAGATGTCAACACTTTTTTTGATTTTTTTTCAGGTTTTTTTCAGGTTTTTTTGTGCGTATTGCATGAAAAACAATCATAGGCCAGCAGGTTACTGATGTAAAAAAAGAAATTTTAAAAAAATTGAAATTTTTACTTGCTTTTTTCAAAAAAATAGTGTATACTATTTCATGTTGCTACGGGGTGTGGCTCAGTTTGGTAGAGTACCTGAATGGGGTTCAGGTGGCCGCTGGTTCGAATCCAGTCACTCCGACCAGACCCTCATAACTTAGTTATGAGGGTTTTTCTATGAGGGTGTAGCTCAGTTGGTTAGAGTACTTGCTTGACA
>JAZOWR010000267.1:0-4744 GCA_045659345.1 Ructibacterium sp. | reverse complement strand
TTTTGATTATTAGACATCATTTGTCCCTCCTGAAAAATTATATTTTTTATTTTTCTTTTCTTTGGTACATCCTTATTTTGTTCTAATTGCGAAAAAATATACATTTTTCTTAATTTATGAATACACTGATGTTAGGAGGTGTTTTTTTCATGCAAAATCAAAAAAATTCTTTTCCTGCAGACGGGATAATTGTTCCGCCCGGATGCGAAAGCTCTCTTTTAACCAGTAGCGGAGAAAAGGTGCAAACCTACACTCCTTCTTCATACCATCCGTATACTCCCAAAGTTCCACCGCATAGCATGCGAGGAAGAACAGACAGTCTTTCTATGCCTAAAAATCCAACACCGGAAATTAGAAAAAGTATTGCTGACTACCTCAGTCAATTTCAAGGTGCGACACTTTGTTTAGATTTATGGACATCAAACAGACAAAAATGGAAACGCTGCGGCGTTTTGTTGGAGGTTGGCAATGATTTTCTTGTAATGGGCGATAATACATCCAATAGTATAAGTATTGTGGATTTAAAACCAATACGATACATCAATATTTACTGCAAATAACAACTTTACATTCTTGGTATCTTGTGCTAGTATGGTACTGAGAGGTTGTGGTCTAACATGAATCTGCCAAAACATATTACAGATTTTCTTTCGCACCTGGAATCCAACGGGTTCCAGGCTTTTGTTGTAGGCGGGTGTGTGCGTGACCATTTACTTCATATTAATCCCGGGGATTGGGATATCTGCACCTCTGCAACACCCAAAGAAATACAACGCGTTTTTTCTGCTTATACTGTGATTCCAACCGGAATTAAGCACGGTACATTAACGGTTGTTTCGCAAGATGGACAAGCAGAGATTACTACATTTCGAACAGAAAAAGGATATGGTGATGCAAGACATCCTGATTTTGTAACCTTTGTTTCGGATATTAAACAAGATTTATCACGGCGGGATTTCACCGTCAATGCAATGGCATATTCTCCAAAAGTTGGGTTTGTTGATCCTTTTGGAGGTGAAGATGATCTTAAAAAAGGAATTTTGCGTTGTGTTGGCAATCCCGACATCAGAATGCGGGAAGACGCTCTGCGGATTCTTCGTGCTATGCGCTTTTCTGCCACCTATGGATTTAAAATTGAACCCAATACTTCTTTGGCAATTAACCAAAATTCTGACGGACTTTACAAGATTGCAAAAGAACGCATTTGGTTAGAACTTAAAAAAATTTTAGAATCCAAAATGCCCGGCAAAGTTTTTTTCGCATATCCAGAAGTATTAAAAATTATATTTAGAGAGAACTCTGTCACAAAACAGTCTATGGAATTTCTTGATTTACTTCCTCCCTATTTATCGATACGACTTGCAGGGCTACTAGCAGGAATCACCACAAATTCAGACGATTTTTTGACATTAATTCAAGATTTAAAAACGGACAAAAAAACAAAAAAAGAGGCCTTAAGCATTCTTGCTTTAAAAGACTCTATTCCCCCCTCTTCTCTTTCTGATACCAGACGGATGCTTGGGGAAATAGGCACAGAAACCTTCTCTTCTTTTCTTGCATGGAATTTTGCTAAGGCAAAACACCAACCGAGTTTACTTCAAAAAACACAAAGAACGCTTGCATATCTAAATGAAATTCAAGACAAAAATCTATGCTGTACAATTTCTGCACTTGCCGTTTCCGGTCATGACCTGCTTTCTGCAGGTATACCGCCAGGATCAGATATTGGAACTTTGCTGGCGAAAGGATTGAATGCTGTTATTAATGATTATGTACCAAACGAGAAGAAAGCACTAATAAACTATCTTTTTTGTAATTTATAGTTGCTTTTTCCCGCATTATTCGATATAATATTATATTATCTTATGAAATAAGGGAGCGCTATGAAACAAGGTAAATTTATTGTCATTGAAGGTCTGGATGGCTCGGGAAAAAGCACCCAGATTCAACGGCTGGCTGATTATTACAAATCCAAATCTGAAAAGGTTTATGTCACAGCAGAACCTACTGACTTTGAAACAGGTTCTTACCTGCGCAGGATTCTTTCTGAAAGTCAGGATAAAAACATGTATCTTCAGGCAGCACTTTTTCTCGCTGATCGCCTAGAGCACATCACGCATCCTGAGTTTGGCATAAAAAAATACCTGGACGAAGGCTATGTCGTAATTTGCGACCGTTATTATTATTCTTCCTTTGCTTATCAAGGAACAGCAACCGATATGGATTGGGTCATGAATCTAAACCTTGGTTGCAAAGAAATTTTGACACCGGATTTATGTATTTTTCTGGATGTTAATCCCAACACCTGTAAAGAACGCATTGACAGAGTACGGGAAAAGCCTGAGCTTTATGAAAAAGATATTGCTTTAATGTCTAAAATTAGAGAGAATTTTCTTTCTGTTTTAAAACGATTGCAACATGACCAAAACATCGTTATTATTGACGCAAACAAAGAACTTGAAGATGTAGAAAAGGAGATACTGTGTTATGTATAAAAGACTATTTACTTCAGAATCTGTAACGGAGGGGCATCCTGATAAAATTTCTGATTTGATTTCTGATGCGATTCTGGATGCATTGCTTGCTAAAGACCCTAATTCCCGAGTAGCGTGCGAAGTAACCGTAACAACCGGTCTTGTTCTGGTAGTTGGAGAAATCAGCACAAATACTTATGTAGACATCACCAAGATTGTTCGTGATACTATACGCGAGGTGGGCTATGACAGAGCAAAATACGGCTTTGACTGTGATACCTGCGCTGTCCTAAGTGCTATTGACGAACAATCTCCTGATATTGCATTGGGTGTAGACAGAGATGGCGCCGGTGACCAAGGTATGATGTTTGGATTTGCTTGTGACGAAACTGAGGAGTATATGCCAATGGCAATTTCTCTTTCCCATAAACTGACACGCCGTTTGACCGAGGTAAGAAAAAACCATATACTTAATTATTTGCGTCCCGATGGCAAATCTCAGGTTACCGTCGAATATAATGATGACGGTTCTGTGAAAAGAATTGATACTGTTGTCATTTCAACGCAACATGATGAAAGTATTTCTACTGACGAATTACGGAAGGATATCATGCGCGAGGTTATTCTTCCCGTTATTGACCCCAAGCTTCTTGATGATGATACCAAATATTTTATCAATCCAACCGGTCGTTTTGTTGTCGGCGGACCGCAAGGAGATTCCGGACACACCGGACGAAAAATTATTGTGGATACCTATGGCGGTTATGCCAGCCATGGCGGCGGTGCATTTTCGGGTAAGGATCCGACAAAAGTAGACCGCAGTGCCGCTTATGCAGCGCGTTATGTTGCTAAAAACATTGTTGCAGCAGGTTTAGCAAAAGCCTGCGAAGTTCAGTTGGCATACGCAATCGGAGTTGCCCAGCCGGTTTCTCTCCGCATTGATACCAGGGGAACCGGAATCATCAGCGAAAGTGAATTGGCTGAAAAAGTAAGCAAGGTCTTTGATTTAAGCCCAAGCGGTATTATTAACTCTCTGAATTTGCGTCAGCCTATCTATAAACAGACGGCTGCATATGGTCATTTTGGCCGCAATGACCTGGATTTACCATGGGAGCGGCTGGATAAAGTTGAGGAGCTTCGGAGAGCATAACTAAAAAACGAGGAGTATATTTATGTCATATGACGGCATGGTTACCCATTGTGTGGTATCAGAATTAAACCGAGTATTACTCGGAGGAAAAATCGACAAAATATATCAACCCGAGCGAGAGGAAATTATTTTTGCTGTTCGGACACCGCAGGGAACCTATCGACTACTCCTTTCTGCAAGCCCCTCTAATCCCCGAGTTCATTTGACCTCCCATGCACAGGAAAACCCAATGACCCCCCCTATGTTTTGTATGTTAATGCGAAAACATTTGCAGGGAAGTAAAATTATTGGTGTTTCTCAATTGGGATTTGACCGTGTAATTCGACTGGATATGGAAACCAGAAACGACATGGGTGATCTGTGTGTAAAATCTATTGTTGCAGAAATTATGGGTAGGCATAGCAACATAATTTTAATAGACGAAAACAACAGAATTATGGATAGCGCCAAACATGTGGATTTTACAGTTAGTGCTGTACGACAAATCCTGCCCGGACTTATCTATGAAAATCCACCTGCACAAGAAAAAATATCACCTTCTTCTTATTCTTTACTAGATGTTTTACAAACTCTGGACAACCAACCCGATGATACCTTGCTGGATCAATTTTTGGTTTCAACCTTTGATGGAATGAGTCCTTTGTTTGCTCGAGAAATTGTGTACCGATTATACTCAAACACAAAAATAAGACACGGAGAAGTCGATACTGCCGCTTTTTTAACACACACAGATGCAATCTTAAAAAGTATTTGCCATGAAGAGTATCACCCAAGCTTAATCCTTGATTTGCATGACAAAAAGCCCTTTGCTTTTTCTTGTATTCATTTAACGCAGTATGAAACTGCAGCAATCATGAAAGAGACGGATTCAATCAGCGAGGCAATTGATAGTTTTTATGAACTGCGTGCCAAACGGGAACATATGAATCAGCGTTCCAATCATTTGATGAAACTCCTGCGCAATAATATCGACCGTTGTGAGAAGAAATTTGCACTGCATCAGGATAACCTTGCCAAATCCCAACATCGGGAGCAATACAAGATTTACGGTGATTTGCTGATGGCAAATCTGTATCAATTAACAACCGGAATGAAGGAGATTTCTGTCGTTAACTATTAT
>JAZOWR010000266.1:0-2438 GCA_045659345.1 Ructibacterium sp. | reverse complement strand
TGATAGGCTAAGCCCTGCTTCATACTCTCTGTAGATGGTCATAAACGCATCCAGAGGCAGAGTAACAAGGATATCAGCATTATTTTTCTTATGGAAGACGGCGGGAAGGTTGCCCTTCCCATTTGCCGCCGCATCCCGTTTTGCTTGGTCTACCCAATCATAGAGGCGCATAGTCTCTTGATGCTTTGCCTCAATGTGCAAGCCCGGAAGCCCTACCACATCGGATGCATCCCCGGTGTTGCCGCAATATTGAGCGGTTCGCCGTGCATCCGAATAGCCGTATTCACGGAATATCTTTGAAAGAGTGCGTTCAAATCGTGCGCCCTTCTGTTTACTGTTGATCTTGCCACTCATGCTGTCACCGCCTAAAAGGGCACTACTTCGGTGTCATCTTCAATGATGCCGAAGCCCTGAACAGGAGCCGGAGAATGTGCAGAGAATGACGGAGGGGCAGAATAGCTGCCGTTATTGCCACCGTAGCTGTTGCCGGAAGATTCGGCCTTTTTCTCACAGAATTCGTGACGGTCAACAATGATCTCGGTGACATAGGCCTTCTTTCCGTCCTTGTCATCATAGGTGCGGACTTGGATGCGACCTTCAACGGCAATCTTGATTCCCTTGTGCAGATATTTTCCGGCAAATTCGCCGTTGTTGCTAAAAGCAACACAGTTCAGGAAATCGGCTTCAGGCTGTCCTTCCTGTTTGGATTGTCTGTCAACTGCCAAACGATAGGAAGCAACCGCATTTCCGCTGTTCGTTCTCCGAACTTCAACATCAGAACACAGCCTTCCGATCAAAATAACCTTGTTCATTCTTTAAAATCCTTTCTTTCAGGGGGCGGTATCACCGCCCCATTGTCGTAGTTATTCGCACTCTACAAATTCGCCGTCTTTCAGCGTATACCATGTATCAGCCTTGATGCGTTCGCCATCGACTCGCTCAGTCTTTACGCAGACGGGGATATAGCGTTCTTTCTCTTCGCTGTACTTCCATTCTGCAAGGGTGATCCAACTGCCTTTTTTCGCCTTGACATTGGAGCCGTGTCCTGCACAGCAGATGACGGAATCTTCCCCGGAGCTTCCGATCTTGGCAGAGTCCCCGGAGCTTCCGATCTGGGCAGAGTACCCGGAGCTTCCGATCTTGGCATAGTCCCCGGAGCTTCCGATCTTGGCAGAGTTCCCGGAGCTTCCGATCTGGGCAGAGTCCCCGGAATCAACATTGCTATCGGGCGCAGCCTTGATGGTCTTTTCAAAAACGAAGTCAATGCAAGCCTTGATGAATCCTGCAAAGGACAGCTTTGCGCCGACTCTCAGCTTGGTAGTGCAATATTTCTTGTTGTCATCGGTATGGGCAGGAGCTAATGCCTCGACCTCCGCAAAGTCGTTAAATTCGCCATTTTTGTTGACTAAATCGTAATGGTCTAACACATCAAAGGGGTTACCGCAAAAGTGCATCCCTTTGGCACAGATTTGGGCAGATTCTTCCTCAAAGGTGGTATTCTCTGCATACTGCTTGTCCCGGCAAATAAGTCCGGGGGCGAAACCTTTATAGCCTTTCATGGTGCTTCTCCTTTTACTTTTTCTTCTTCCCCATGAGGGAAAGAGCAATGATTGTCACGCAGATAATCAGCGTAACCTGAACGCCGGGAGTCATACAGAAGTACCCCCTTCCAGTACCTCTCCTGTGGTGGAGTCAACAGGAATCTCGGAATACTCCGCATCAATGCACTGCTTGTTGCTTTCTTCGTCGGAAAGTGCATCGGCAAGCTTGCGACCTGCTTCGGTGCTCTGGTAGTCAATGGACATCACGCCCCACTTGCCCACCAAAATTCTGTAAACAGTTTTTCTCGCCATTGCATCCCAGTCATCACGCCATCCCTTGCCTTGGTATTCGCCTTTGCGGTGCTTCCGCTCGTGTTTTTCGATGGCCTTAACGCTCATATAGATGGTCTTTTCCGCACCGTTGACAAGGCGGTAGTAACCGACATATCCGATAACGGGCTTCTTTTCTCTTTCGTCTTCATCCTCGATGAAGTCAAGGTAGATATCTTCGGTAAGGCGGTCATACCGCTTCAGCTCACCCTCACGGATATCTACGACATTGATTGTTTTGTATGCTCCCGTTCTCAGAGCTAATTGGTGCATACCCTTCCAACCAAGGATGAAAGAAGCCTCTGTCACCTTCGCCCCGATGTCCTTCTTGTAGTTCTTGAAAGGCACGATATAGGCATAGCCAAGAGCCGGATCAATGGGCAAGTCATAGGTTGCAGCCTTCAACGCCGACTGAATGACCGTGATAGGTGCTTCACAGAATGCCTGTTGCAGATTGTTGTCGGCGTTGACCATAGAAACGATAGAGGAAATGAATTGCGGCGCTCTCTTTCCGAGAAGCTCATCAAACCTCTTTCTCATTCCGTCCCTGTCAAGATAGGTATTGAC
>JAZOWR010000265.1:0-3345 GCA_045659345.1 Ructibacterium sp. | reverse complement strand
GTTTCCTCGTCCCAAGCATCTGGATTCATTAGGTAAGAGTTGTACCATGTCTCTATTGTGGCTGCTTCATCGTAGAAGTCCTCAAGATCCTCAAGCTCCAGTTCTCCTGCTGCAATATCGAAATTAAGCATTTCTTGCTCTGCTTCGTATGCTGCAACCGCTGCGTTGTAATCAGCCTCGGTTGCAAACTTGGCATAGTTATCCCTTGCCTGCTTAAAGGCATACAGTGTAGAAGATAATGCGGCTTTGGAATTATCCACCATGTCAGAAAGGCTTTTGTAGGTTTCCTGATCCAGGTTGTTCTTATTGTAGTGCAGCCATCCACTGATTGTGCTTCTCCTGGTGTCTAGGTCTTTCCAGGTACTGTACATGGAATCGTAGGCGGCTGAAGCATTATCCCAGCCGACCTTTCCGTACTCTGTCTTGGCATTGCTAAAAAAACTATTTGCATCAGATATGAAAGTGTTGATGAAGTCATCATCAATCTCATAGCTAACGCCATATTTATCGAGCAGGGAATTAAAGGATGTAGCACCGCTCGTTTCCTCATCTTTGGTTTTGCCGGTGCTATCATCAGCTCCGGCACCATGTTTTTTCAGCAGATCTTCAAATTTCATATTAGAAGCTACCTCCTACTATATTGCGATTGTTATTTTCTGTATTTCTGGACAAGGTTCATGTATTCGGTCTTCGTGATGAAGCTATTGCCTACAGCTTCCTGAAGGAATGTCATAATCTCTTTCGAAGTTGCGCCATTTGCTACCATTTGGTTCATAGCGTTGAGGGTGTCCCTATAATAAGAGCCACCTTTTTCTTTGACCAGTTTATCATTGGTAGCTTGGTCATAGTCCTTCCATCCCTTTGCCTTGCCATCATCATTTGCATCGACAGGGGTATCGTAATTGCTATGTGCCTCATAAGCAGCCTGAGTCTTAGGTCCCCAAATTCCGTCAGGATTAAGACCATTTGCTTTCTGGAAGCTTTTAATCTTTGCAGTAGTCCAGCCTTCGGGAGCTGTGTAAGTATTGCCACTACTAGAACTCTTGCTTGCGCTAAGAGCATACTGCTGATCATACTGCCGCTTGGCTTCATCGAACTGAGCCTGCCACTGCTGGTCAGCAACCTTGTCACGGTCAAGCTGATAGGAGAAGTTTCTGTCATCAGCCCACTTGCTGTAGTCCATCTCAGCCTGATATCTGGAATCATTGGTGAGGCGATCCAGCTCGGTGTAGTAGTCACCCACTTGGTCACGGTATCTGCCGTAGTCCTGCTCCTCCATACCTGCCAAGAGAGAAGCCTGGTTGTACATGGCATCCCCTTCGGCGTTGTACTGGCTGAGTGCAAGCTGATACAGTTCAGGAACTTTATCGTTGAGCTGTTGCAGGTAGCCCTGATAGGCCTGCTGACCAACGGACTGTGCATAGGAGTTGCCGTAGCCACCGGTCATTGCCTGCGCCTGACCCATGGTATCCATCATTGCCATCTTGCCCTGGGTCATGTACTGATCCTTGTACTGCTGATACAAAGCATCTCCGTTCAGGTCATAGGAGAACTTCTCCCGGTTCTGAATCTTTTGAATGATGTCATTGAGCTGGCTCTGCCATGGAGATGTGTAATCACCAGGCTTCTGTGCCAGTTGCTGCTGAAGCAAAGCCTCTGCCTGTGTCACAGTGTCACTGGGCTTGTAGGCTTCGTACTTAGGGGTGGTATCTGTTGGTGTAGTATCAGTGCCGGTAGAGCCACTCTGCGCCTTGGTCAGCGCACCCCAAGTATTCTTACCCACGATGCCGTCCACAGCCAGACCATTTTTCTCCTGGTACTCCATCACTGCCTGCCGGGTTAGGGGGCCGTAGATTCCGTCAACGGTTAGGTTGGCACCGTTTGCGTTGAGCAGTTCCTGAATTTTTTTGACATCGTAGCCAAGCGATCCATAAGCCGTACTAGAGCCACTCGTGGACTTTGGATTGCTGCCGCCTTCCTTATTGTAAATAGCCATAGTTTTTTCCTCCTATCTTATTTCCATCTGCCTACGATATAGACAGATACATCTGCGGTACTATCTGCTTCAAAACCGACATTACCTGGATTATGCACCCAAGCTCCGCAAAGATCCGTGCCATATGTCAGTTTTAGATTCCACGGAAGGGCTGCTGCGCTATTGCCTCCTGCGGAATTAAGAGTGCCAATACCATAAATAGTGCCTGAAAGAGTAAATGGGTAGCTGAGTTCCCCACCAAGAATAGATCCATTTGCATGGGTAGCTTTAATGCAACTCCACAACTCCGCAGTGCCATCGTTCCATTTGCGATACTTCCACGCACCAGATACACCTTCATCCACTACATGGTTGCTCACTCTTGTGCCTTCAATGTAGACCTCTTTGTCGAACTTAGCTTTCCACTCGGAGTAGAATGTGTACTCTTCTGAATAATCGCAGTAAGTACCGATTGCTACATCCTTGCCACCCTTGCCTAGATGCAGTGCACCACCCTGCGTAGGGATTTCAAATGTTTTGATATCGTACTCTCCGACATCATCAATCGCCCGGATTTGAACTGTGTAGGACTTTTTAAGTTCAAATACACCGGGTATCATATCGTTATACTCGTCTGTGGAAGCAGCCATATCTAGGACTTCCCACTGATGGCTATCGCTCCATTCCTCGGTAATGAGCTTCCGTCTCCACTGTAATACGCAGGCATTCTTGCCGTTAAGCCAATAGTAGAACCGCTTCGCTTTGACCCATACCGATGTGCTGTTGCCGATCCTGTTTCCGTTTCCATCGCTTCTATAGCAGAGGATGGCGTTTTGGCTGGCAATGGGAATGACCAGGGGCTTAGAATATTCTTCAACCTTGATCTCATTGCTGGCATATCCTGTGAATTCTCTGGAGTCCTTTGCGTAACCAACAACCTCTACATTGCCTTTTCCCTGTATGACATCTGTGGTAAAGGTCTCGCCATTGTAGGTCTTGCCTTCTACCGTAGCCCAGTAAGAACTGATATACGCACCGTACTTACCTTGTGCAGACAGTTCTACCTTTAGCCGTGACTTGCCTTGAATATATAGATCGTCAAAATTGTTAGGCAGCTCTCCGTTGTCCAGGGTAATCTCCATACTGACGGTAGGCTTTGTAGCATCGTTCTCGGTCATGGTGTAGGTCATGTCCCTGAAATCGGCATCCACTACGCCATTTACATGGGAATAAAGGCCAAGTCTGATTGTGCAGGAAGGCTTCCCGGAACATTTATTTCTAAGCTCCTCTCGTTCCTCAGGTGTAAGCTCCCAAGTGTAAGAGCCGGTATTGGGAATGTTATTCCTTACGCAAAGGTGATCTCCATTAGG
>JAZOWR010000264.1:0-1631 GCA_045659345.1 Ructibacterium sp. | reverse complement strand
TCTCAAATTGAGGAGACGGTGGAAACGGCGTCCGCTAAGCAAGTCCAGATAGAGAAAGCGGCAAAGGATGAAGAAACGCCGAAGGCGGAAGAGGTAAAGGTCGATAAAACAACCTGTAGCATAGGCATCAGCTGTAAAAGTATCGCAGAAAATCCGGAACGGATGAAGGAAGAGAAACGAGGGCTCATCCCGACAAATGGAGAGATTCTTCCGCATACGGTTGTAGAATGTACAGAGGGAGATAGCGTATTTGATGTGCTGAACCGCATAGCGCGAGAGAGGAAGATTCATTTTGAGTTTGTAGAAACCCCTATGTATCACAGTGCTTATGTTCAGGGAATCAACAACATCTATGAGTTTGACTGCGGAGGCACCTCCGGATGGGTATATAAAGTAAATGGCAAACTGCCCTCTTGCGGAATTTCTCAATATATTGTCAGAGACGGTGATTGTATTGAATTTTACTATTCTATCAGTCAATAGCCGTCATAAGATGTAATTTAAATAAGAAGAATACCCCCTTTCAAAAGGAATTTGAATAGGGGGTATTTTCGTTTTATGAAAGACAGAATAAGCTGTTAAATATGAAAAATTTAGGTTGAAAACATTTGTTTCATATGTTATAATATATAATTGTGAAAATTTGGAACAATATTCGTAAAGCAATGCATAAAAAAGGAGAAAAACAAGCATGGTAAAAGCAGACAAAACTGTTTTAAGGGAAACTATGTATATTGCCAGATGGATTGGCGTCTTCAGCCTTATAATGCAAGTCGTTTTTATCCTGATGAAAAGATGGGATATAACCATTTTGCTGGGTAATCTCTGGGGCGGGACAGCCATGATTCTCAATTTCTTTTTTATGGGGCTTTCTATTCAGAAAGCCGTTACGCAAGAGGAATCTGACGCAAGAGGGACGATGAAGAACTCTCAGGCACTGCGCATGCTTTTTATTTTTGTGTGGGTTGTTGTTGGTGTTGTACTTCCTTGCTTTTCTACTATTGCGACAATAATACCTTTGTTTTTTCCGCGGATAGCCATCGCGCTGCTCCCTTTGCGGAAGGACAAGGAGGCTACAAAGGAGGTGTTGGTACAAGATGAAGACGAATAGCCGCTCCTTTCATGCGGTTGATATACTCTTTGTTTTGATGATGATACTGCCCATTGCGATAGCCATCATCATAAAAGTTTTAACCAATTCTCCCGCAGAGGGGATTAGTATTACGGGGGCAGGCGTTTATTTTACGCTTCCGCTTCCCATTCAAAATCTGCCCATTACAGAGGCACAGGTGAACTCTGCGTTGGTTATGGTATCTATTTTGGGACTTTGCCTGTTTTTGACGCATGGAATCAATGACGGAACACTGCGTGTTCGTCATCATGTTGCAGAATGGGTCGTAGAGAAAGTCCGGGAACTGGTTGACGGTAATATGGGTTCTTATTTCTCCGGATATGCACCATTTATAACCGCAATATTGGCACTTTCTGCGTTTTCCAGTTTGATGAGTCTATGCGGATTATATCCGCCGTCCTCAGACATCAATGTGGTTGCCGGCTGGGCGATTTTGGTCTTTGTGCTTATTACCTACTACAAGCACAAGGGTGGCGTGCTTCATTATCTTAAGGGATTT
>JAZOWR010000263.1:0-6049 GCA_045659345.1 Ructibacterium sp. | reverse complement strand
TACCCCATGGTTTTTGCCGCATCTAATGTGGCTTTGATTTCTGTGGGGTGATGGGCATAATCATCAATAATATCGCAACCGTTCACCGTGCCGACCTTTTCAAACCGGCGCTTGGTTCCGCCAAACGCTTGAATTCCTTCCTTGACCGCCTCCATCGGCAGTCCCAAAAACTCTGCTGCCGCAGTTACCGCCAACGCATTGAGAATATTGTGTTCACCTGCAACGCTCAAGGTAAGGTCAACCACCTTTTTTCCATGCGAAACTACCGCAAATGTTGCACAGCCTTTGTTATCCAACACAATATTTTGTGCCGTGTAATCCGCATTTGGGTCTTTTAACCCATAAGAAATGACCTTTTTCTCTACATTTTGCACAACTTGACCAAGGTTTTTATCGTCAGAACAAACAATATTGCATCCAAGGGGTGAAGTAAGGCTTGCAAATTTTGAAAAAGATGATATAATATGTTTAATATCACTAAAATAGTCCAGATGGTCTTCTTCTACATTCGTTATGATAGACAAAAATGGATGAAAATGCAGAAAACTTTCCACATACTCACAGGCTTCAAACGGCAGGTATTTTTTATCACCCAGCCGAAAGTTGCCGCCGATTTGGGGAAGCTCGCCCCCGACCAGTATGGTAGGGTTGGTGTTTGCTGCAAGAAGAACTAACGACATCATGGAGGTAGTGGTAGTTTTGCCATGCGTGCCTGCAATTGCAATGGGATATTCGTAAAGCTGCATCAATGCTCCTAAAAGCTCTGCGCGTTCAATGACCGGAATGTTCAAGGAGCGTGCTTTTATCAGCTCCGGGTTATCCTCAGAGATTGCCGCTGTATAGCAAACCAAGTCAGGATGTTCAATATTTTCTGCACACTGCCCAATCTGAATGACAGCCCCTGCTGCAGCCAAATCATCGGTCAGGTTGGACGCCTTGGCATCGGAGCCGGATACGCGGTAACCGAAATCCATCAGCATATGCGCAAGCGCACTCATGCTGATTCCGCCAATACCAATCATGTGCACATGAGCGCCGGACTTTAATTGGGACATCGTGAATTCCTGCATCGAAAACCCTTCTTTCCTGTTTGTGTTATCAATAGTTTATCACAAAAACAAAAGGTTTTCAATGTTTTCTTGTGATTTGGGAAAAATAATTTAGATATAAAATTATACACAAACTGTCGGGATGCGACAGCATTACCGGCAAGAGGGAGGGTAATCGATGCAGATTACAGACATTCGCGTTAGAAAAATTAACGCAGAGGGTAGAATGAAAGCCGTTGTTTCGGTGACTTTTGATGATGCCTTTGTGGTTCATGACATCAAGGTTATCGAAGGACAGGACAAGCTGTTCATTGCTATGCCCAGCCGGAAGACTCCGGAAGGCGAGTTTAAGGACATTGCTCATCCTATCAACGCAGAAACCCGCGAATTGCTTCATGACAAGATTCTTGCAAAGTATCAGGAAGCTCTGGAAGAAGCACCTGAAGAGATCTAATCTCTTACAAAAAAATAAGGCATACTTTTTGCATACACAGCCACTGTGTGTGCTCTTGGTATGCTTTATTTTATTGTCCGAAATCGTTTGGGCGAAGTCCCCATATGCTTGCGAAACATTTTGCAAAAATGATTATCAGAATGAAACCCCACCGCAGCGGCAATTTCCGCTACCTTATAGTCGGTGGTATTGAGAAGAATCGCCGCCTCTTTCAGGCGTCGACGGGTCAGCCACTCGGTATAAGTCATACCGGTCACACGCCGAAAAATACGGCTGAGATAGGTGGGGTTTAGGTAAAACCGTTCCGCAAGCTCTGTCAGGGTGACCGGCTGACTAAAATACGCATCCAGATATTCTGTGATCTCCCTGACCTTACGCTCCATGCCGTTTTTTGGCTCCTCCTCGGTTTCCGGCTGCTCCAGTCTTGCCCAGCGACCAAGATAGACCAAAAGCTCAGTCATCATGGCACGCATCAGGGTATGGTCTGCCTCACCGGCGTCTTCTTTGAGAAGACTGTTAAGCAAACGCTCCGCAACCCGTCGATTGCCTGTGGTCACCAAAATACGCTCAAACCCTGCAAACAAATTCTCATCTCCCACGGGCTGTACAAACGACGCAGGCAGATAGATCAGGATACGGGTATGCGCCTGCCCATGCCGAGGCAGCGTCTTGTGTATCTTGCCCGGAGGAATCAACACAAAATCCCCGGTTCTGGCAGTGTAGAGCTTTTCATCCACAAAATGGACAATCTCCCCCTCTTCCAGATAATAAATTTCATAGCAGTCATGCCGATGCGCACCTTTAAAGATATCCCACGCCTCCCGCCGGCACCTTTCTACCACATAAGGCGCTTCTATTTTCTCTAAAAAAGCCATTTCCCCGTCCCCTTTTTCCTTGTTGCTTGTATTGTACCACAAAATAGGCAAAAAAGGAATACTTTTTTAAAAAAAAGATAAAAAAACACCAAAAAGAAACTATAGACTGTCATATAATGAAGACAGTACATAATATAGGAGGTAAAAACAATGAAAGTAACAGAAGCTATACAAAAAGTCAATCGTCCTGAGCGCGTGATTCAGTTTGGTGAAGGCGGATTCTTGCGCGGTTTTACCGATTGGATGATCCAAAAACTGAATGACAGCGGTATTTGGGAAGGTAATGTTGTTGTGGTACAGCCCATCGAACAGGGTATGTGCGACAAGCTCTCTTCTCAGGACTGCCTGTATACCCATGTTATGCGGGGACTGAAGAACGGAGAACCTACCGTAGAGATGCAAAAATGTAACTCTATCTCCCGCTGTGTAAAACCTTACGAGGACTTTGAGGCGTACAAGGCATTGGCAAAGAATCCTGATTTTCGGTTTATCGTTTCCAATACCACTGAGGCGGGTATTGCCTATGAACCGGGAGACAAGCTCACCGATGCACCTCCCAAGAGTTTCCCGGCAAAACTGACCGTGCTTCTTTACGAGCGTTTCCTGGCAGGTCTGAACGGTTTTGTAATTATCCCCTGTGAATTGAGTGATAAAAACGGTGAAACTTTAAGAGCGATTGTGCTCCGTTATGCAGACGATTGGAATCTTGGTGCAGACTTTAAAGCGTGGATTGAGAATGAAAACAAATTCTACAGCACGCTGGTTGACCGTATCGTTACCGGTTATCCCAGAGACGAAAAGATTGATCTGGGCTATGAGGATGACATGGTTAACACCTCCGAACTGTTCCATCTGTGGGTTATCGAGGGTGACACTTCCTTAAAGGAAGAACTCCCCTTTGATAAAGTAGGTCTGGATGTTATCTGGACTGAGGATCAGCTCTATAAATACAAAACCCGCAAGGTGCGGATTCTCAACGGTGCACACACCTCATTGGTGCCCTATGCAATGCTCCGCGGTTTTGATACCGTAAAGTCCTGCATGGAAGATGAGGAGATGTTCAACTATTTGAAGACCTGTATCTTTGAAGAGATTATCCCCACCCTGGATCTTCCGGAGGAAGAACTCAAAGAATACGCACAGAGCGTACTGGAGCGGTTTAGCAATCCCTTTATCAACCACTTCCTGTCCTCCATTGCACTGAACTCTGTCAGCAAGTTTAAGGTTCGGGTACTTCCGTCCCTGCTCACCTATATCGAGCGCTATCAAAAGATGCCCCAAACCTTGCTGAAGGCTTTTGGTGCTCTTCTGAAGTTCTACCGCACCGATATGGCAAACGACGACAAGGACATTATGGCGTTCTTAAAGACCGCAACCGTAGAAGAGGCGCTTGCAAACGAATCCTTGTGGGATCAGGATTTGAGTTTCCTTGCTGAGGAGGTAAAACCCTATGCTGTATAGAATCTCTCCCCTTGACAATGTAGAGGTGGACCTCTCCACCGGTCACAAACAGGCAACTGCTCCTATTGCCAAAGGCGAAAATGTCATAAAATACGGCTTTCCGATCGGTCATGCCACCGAGGATATTGCCATTGGCGATCCGGTGCATACCCATAATTTAAAAACCAACCTAAACGACAAGCTGACCTACACCTATAACCCGGATTTTCAAGAAATCACTCCTCTGCCGGAGAAAACCTTTATGGGTTATCTCCGGGAGGACGGACAGGCAGGTATCCGGAATGATGTTTGGATTATCCCGATTGTAGGTTGTGTCAATAAGGTTGCAGAGGCTATCGCCAGAAAAACCGGCGCTCTTACCTTTGTGCATCCCTTTGGCTGCTCTCAGCTTGGCGATGACCAGACGGTAACCCAGCATATTCTTACCGGTCTGATTCACCATCCCAATGCGGGCGGTGTTCTGGTTCTGGGTCTGGGTTGCGAGAACAACAACATCAACGAAATGAAAAAGGTGATTGGCGATTACAATCCTGATAGAGTAAAGTTCCTCAACGCACAAGACGCAGAGGACGATGTTGCTG
Organism: Ructibacterium sp.; assembly: GCA_045659345.1. Classification (GTDB taxonomy): domain Bacteria; phylum Bacillota; class Clostridia; order Monoglobales; family Monoglobaceae; genus Ructibacterium. The sequence goes on along the minus strand of JAZOWR010000263.1, from coordinate 1,629 downwards.
AAGGTATCGCTCTGGTAAAAGAACTGCAGGCATATGCCGACACCTTTACCCGCCAGCCGATTTCGGTTTCTAAACTGAAGGTAGGCTTAAAATGCGGCGGCAGCGACGGTCTTTCCGGCATTACCGCTAACCCTCTGGTTGGTCGCTTCTCCGATTTGCTGGTTGCCCATGGAGGAACCTCTGTTTTGACCGAAGTTCCCGAGATGTTTGGCGCAGAAACATTGCTGATGAACCGTTGCGAAAGCGAGGCGGTTTTCAATAAAACCGTTGCCCTGATCAACAACTTTAAGGACTACTTTATTCGTCACAACCAGGTGGTTTATGAAAACCCCTCTCCCGGTAACAAGGCAGGCGGCATCTCCACTCTGGAAGACAAGTCCCTCGGCTGTGTCCAAAAGGGCGGAACCTCTAAGGTAGTTGATGTGCTGGACTACGGCGAAAGATTGAGCAAGCCCGGCTTGAACCTGCTGAACGGACCCGGTAATGACATCGTTGCTATTACCAACCTGACTGCAGCAGGCGCTCACATGATCCTCTTTACCACCGGACGCGGAACTCCGGTCGGTGCTCCGGTTCCTACCGTAAAGATTGCTACCAACTCCGGTCTTGCTAACAAGAAAAAGGGTTGGATCGACTTTAACGCCGGCGTACTTGCAGAGGGCGCAGACATGGATCAGACTGCTCAGGAGCTGTTCGACTACTGTATTTCTGTTGCCGAAGGCGAGGAAACCAAGAACGAGGTTTACGGCTACCGTGAAATCTCCATCTTTAAGGACGGTGTTACATTATGAGTTTTATTCATGATGATTTTATGCTCCAGAGCGAAACTGCAAAGAAGCTGTTTCACAGTTACGCTAAGGACCTTCCCATTATTGACTATCACTGCCACTTAGTTCCCCAGACGATAGCTGAGGATTATCAATTCCGCAACATTACCGACTTGATGCTCGGCGGTGACCACTACAAATGGCGGCAGATGCGCTCGAACGGTGTAGATGAGAAGTACATCACCGGCGACGCCTCTGACAGAGAGAAGTTCCAAAAGTGGGCAGAAACCATGCCCTATCTGGTTGGTAATCCGCTGTATCACTGGACGCATCTGGAACTGAAACGGTATTTTGGGATTGACCAAACGCTAAACCCTGACACCGCTGAGGAAATCTGGAACACCTGTAACGAACTTTTGGCAAAACCGGAGTTCTCTGCACGAAACCTGATTTTAAAATCCAATGTCGAGGTCGTTTGTACCACCGATGATCCCATTGACGATCTGCGGTATCACAAAAAACTGCGGGAAGAGAACTTCCCGACCAAGGTGCTTCCCACCTTCCGTCCCGATAAGGCAGTCAACATTGACAAGGAAACCTTTTTGCCCTATATGGAAGCGTTGGGTGTTACCACCTATGATGCATTGGTAGCACGGCTGGAAGAAAGAATTGATTTCTTCCACGAAAACGGTTGTCGGTTGTCTGACCATGCGCTGGATGTTATTCCCTACGCTACCGGCAATGCATCCGCTATCTTTGATAAGGCAATGCAGGGTGAGGCAATTACCAAAGAAGAGGCAGATTGCTTTAAGACATCTGTTATGATGGTGTGTGCAAGAAAATACACTGCGCTTGGCTGAAG